>NZ_BAAABH010000002.1:0-247610 GCF_054767855.1 Clostridium sp. CTA-19
ATATAGATGCTTCTGGCGGAATTTATGATGTTATGGCATATCAAAATGGATATAAAAACATGAGTAAATTCAAAGAAGATGAAATTTTTAAAAAGGCAACAATAGTTACTAATGTTGGTATTCATAAAGTTAAAAATTCTAAAACAGAAATATCAATAGATGGTTATGATGAAAATGCAAAGTATATTTTAAACTTTAAACTTTTAAAAGGTAAATGCCCAGAAAAAGAAAATGAAATAGCAATTGAATCTTGGATTTTAGATGAAATCCTTCCAAACTATAAATTAGGCGACAAGATAAATTTAAGTTATGAAAATAATTATTCACGAAATAAGAAGTTAATCGGCGAAAATGAATTTACTTTAGTAGGTGTTATAAAGTACACAAAAGAAGAAGATTCATTAAAAAATAGAGGTAAGGCATATATAACTAATGATTGTGCTAAAAAAATAGTTAAAGATATTCCAGTAGAGTATAGTGCATATGGAATAAAAAAGGATAAGTATTCTTTAAAAGATGTTGATATTATATTAAAACTCACTAAGGATTATGAGCAAATGTTTATAAGAACAAATGCTTTTAAAGAATTTACATTAGATACAATAAAAGTTTTTAATGGAATATTTAAGATGATATTTTGGATCGTAGGAGTAGTAGCAGCAATTGTTATTTATAATATCTTTAATATAATGGTTACAGAACGAACTAAAGATTTTGGTATATTTAGGGCTTTAGGTACATCACCAGGAAAAATTAAAACTTTAGTCATTTTAGAAGGTATTGCTTTAGGAGTGATATTTATACCTATAGGAATATTGATTGGAGGAGCTTTTATAACATTACTTATAAATAATGCAAATATATCTAATTTTTATATACCTAAAGATGGATTAAAATGGTCTTGCATAGTAGGATTTTTTTCTATAATAGGTGGGGCATATTTCCCTGCTAAAAAAGCTTCAAAAATAACACCTATGGAAGCTATTTTCTCAAATAATAATTTAGAGCTAAAAGGTCATATGTTGAAACCGGGATTGGAACCAGAAGAAAAATTTAGAAAAAATTTCTCATTTATATCTAATATGGCCTATTTAAATTTAATCAGAAATAAAAAACGTTTTATAACAACAGTCATATCTTTTAATATAACAATAATAATGTTTTTCGGAGTAAATTTTTTAATAGGAACAATGAACCCTATCAAAGACTTTAAAAATAAATTTGGTGGAGATTTCATAATTAAATCTTCTTCAGTACAAGGTGATCAAGGACTAACCAAAAAGAACATTGAAAATATATCTAAAATACCTTCTGTTAATATAAAAGATAAAGAGAAATATATAAACATGTTATTGCAGATACCTAAGGATAGTGTAACTAGTGCAGGATATGAATACTTAAAGGCTTATTGTGGAAGTAATAAAGCATCATTAGATAATTTAAATAAAGGAATTTGTAATTTTAATTCTTATTCATATGGATATGAAAAAGATGAAATAGAAAAGCTTAAAGAGTTTGTTAAATTTGGAGAGATTGATTATGAAGAAATGAAAGAAAATCCATATGTGATTTTAATACAAAACAAATATAGTAAAGTAAATGAAGATGATTTTGTAAAGTTAAAAATTCCTTTATATGATGAACATGGGGAGTTTAAAGGTGATAATACAGTAGAATTTAAAGTTATAGCAGTTTTAGATGAAAGTAAAGTAAACTTAAGTGAAAGATGTATAACAACTATAATGTCTAATGAGGCTATGGAAAGATATTTAAATGTAAAAAACTATAGTAATTTAAAGGTAAGTTTAAGTGATGAAAACCAGTATGATAATGTAAAAACATTAATCAATAAAGAAATAAAAAATTCAAAGGAAATAACTCTTCTAGATTATAAAAGTGAGCTAGAAAAACTGAAAAAAGATAGCAAAGATCAGTTGACGATATTATATAGCTTTATAGCTATTGTTTTTATAGTTGTAATAATAAACATTATAAATGTTATGAATATGAGTGTAATTTTAAGAAAAAAAGACATAAGTATGCTAAGAGCTATAGGAATAGGCAACAAAGGAGTAAAAGAAATGATATTAAAAGAAGGCTTATTTTATGGCATAGCTTCAGGACTCTCAGGGTCAATTTTAGGTACAATATTAGTGTATGTATTATGTTATATAGTAAAGAGAAGTTCAAATAAAATTATAGCATTTCATATTCCAATAGTCTCAATAGTACTTTCCTTAATTATATCTATAACAGTATGTGCAATATCAGCATTATTACCATTAAGAAAAGTGTTTAAAGATAGTATTATAGATTCATTAAGAAGTATAGAGTAATTAATTTGTTTTTTACAGATAAGGCTTTTGAAAATAATTTAAAAGTCTTATCTCTTTATTTTAACTTTTAACTATAGGGTTCCAAGTTGACTTTTAAAATTATCCATTCCAAAACTTGGATACCTAAAATAGTGAGACATGCTCAGAATCACTTAGAATTTAACACTGCATCTTGTATGAAAATATTTTAAGGTTATTGAATAAATTTAAGTTGGAGCTTGAAAAGGAGATGAGCTAGTAAATGAACAGTTTTTTTTCCATAATTCCTAAAAACATATTGAAAAATAAAAAACGAAATTTTATTATAGGAATTTCTATAATATTAGCTGTTTCATTGGTTATGGCTTTAAGTATTATAAAAGATTTAACTATAAAAGAATTAAATAATGAAGTGATAAATTTCTCCGGTGGAGTATATGATATTCAAGGGGCATCTAATGATTATAAAGATATAAGCAAATTTAAAAATGATCCTCTTTTTGGCAAGGTTACATTAGTGAATGATGTTGGAGTTTATAAAATGCCTAACTCTAAAACTGAGTTACAAATAAGTGGATATGATGATAATTTAGAGGAATTATTAAATTTTAATTTAATAGAAGGAAGATATCCTAAGAATGATAGTGAGATAGCAATACAAGATTGGGTATTAGAACAATTTCCTGTAAGTTATAAAATAGGAGATAAAATTAAATTAGAGTATTCTTCAACGTATATGTCTAAAAATGGAATGAATATATTTAAAGATGAAAGGGAATTTATATTAGTTGGAAAAGTAAGTTTTACAAGAGATGAGTTAATAGCTAAAAATAAAGGAGTGGCATGTATTACTAATGAATTTGCTAGAAAAATTTTAGGCGAAATTAATGTACAAACATTAGCATATGCTACAAATTCTAATAGATATTTATTAGATGATTTATTTATTGCTATAGGAATGATAGATGAATATAGAAATATTAATGTAAGAAATAATATGGGTAAATATTTTTTAGGTGGTACAATTAGGCTTGTTACAGTTACTTTTCAAATTTTATTTATAGTTATAGCAATAGTTGCAGGAATAGTAATTTATAACATATTTAATATAATGGTTACAGAGCGAATAAAGGAATTTGGAATATATAGAGCATTAGGTGCATCATCAAATAAAATAAAAATTATAGTTATTTTAGAAGGTATTATGGTAGGGATAGTATTTATACCTATAGGAATATTAATAGGAACTTTCTTTATAAATATAGTAGTAATAGGATTAAGGAATAGTAGCGATAATTTATTAAACTTATTTAATGCACCTTTAAATGGTATTATTCAATCCTTTTTAATAGGAATTTTAGCTATAATAATTGGATGTTATTTTCCAGCAAAAAAAGCATCAAAAATATCTCCAATAGAAGCAATAGTATCTAATAACAATTTAGAGTTAAAAGGTCATATGTTAAAAGAAGGTTTAAATCCTAAAAAAAGCATAAGAAGAAAACTAAATTTTGAAGGTAATATGGCATATTTAAATTTAGTTAGAAATAAAAGAAGGTTTATAACAACTGTTATTTCTTTTAATATAATAATAGTTTTGTTATTTACAGTAAATTATTTAATAGGAACAATAAATCCTATAAATGATTTTAAAAAATCTTTTAGTAGTGATTTTATTTTAAATTCCTATAGTACGAATGGAAAAGATGGTATAACAGAAAAAACTATAAAAGATATAGAAAACACGGGAAATTTATATATAGATAGAAAAAGTAAAGTTAAAAGTAGTGGCATGGAGATTCCACCGGATACAATAACATCAAAAGGATATAAATTTTTAGAGTCTGTAGTAAAGGGTGATAGTAATTCTAGAGAAAATTTACAAAAGGGTATATATAATTTTCCTATTAATGTATATGGATGTGATGAAAAAGAATTAAAGGTATTAGAAGAATATACAATTTTCAAAACTGAAGATATTAAAGAAATTAAAGATAAACCTTATGCCATAGTTTTGCAAAATGGGTATACTAATATTCAGGCTGATAATTTTGTTAAATTTAAAATAGATAAATTTAATGAAGATGGAGATTTTTTAGGAAGTGATACAGTACAGTTTAAAGTTGTAGGAATAATTGATGGGAGTAAGGTTGATGTAAGTTTAGATAGGGTTGCTCCATTTATAAGTAATGAAGCTATGAGCACATATTTAAATGAGCAAAAATATAGTGAAGTTAGAGTTAATTTAAGCAATAAAGGCTCTTATGAAACTGTGAAAGAAAAGTTAACAAATCAATTAAGAAATTCAAAGGAAATAGTTTTAAAAGATTATAAAGAAGAATTAGAAAAAGAAAAGGTTAAAAATAGAAATAAAACAGCTATATTGTATGGTTTTTTGGTTGTTATATCGATAATTACAGTAATAAACATTGTTAATGTAATGAAGATGAGCGTTGTTTTAAGAAAAAAAGATATAAGTATGTTACGTTCTATAGGATTGGATAATAAAAAAGTTAAGAAAATGATAATTTATGAAGGCTTATTTTACGGAGTGATATCTTCAATATCTGGATGCATAATTGGAACTTTTACAAATATAATAATTCATTTTATAAGCAAAGATATTATAAACACTACTTTAATATGGAAATTTCCGTTATTTACAATAATATTGGTTTTCTTTAGTTGTATTGTTATATGTTTGTTAGCAGCGTTAATGTCATTAAAAAATATTTACAATGGAACCATAGTTGAAAGTATAAAAAGTATAGAATAATTAAACCCTCATTATAACTAAATGATAAGCTATAATGGGGGTTAAAGCTTATATATTATTCCTCTTTAAGTGGTAAGGTTTCATATATATTGTAATATTCGTCACCCCAATACTTATTTATAAATTCATCACGACCGGACCTTTCACGATCTTTTTTATATTCTTTAGAGTTCTTTTTATAAAAATTTTGATGATATTCCTCAGCATTATAAAACGTAGTAGCAGGCAAGATTCTTGTTATTACTGGTTTTTCAAATCGCTTGGAATTGTTAAGATTTTCTTTTGACTCTTCAGCTATAAGCTTTTGACCTTCATTTAAATAAAATATTGCAGCTCTATATGAATTTCCCCTATCTTGAAATTGTCCTTCATCATCTGTTGGGTCAATTTGACGCCAAAATACATCTACAAGATCTTTATAAGATATTACTTTAGGGTCGAAGATAACTTCTATAGCTTCATAATGACCAGAACTTTGACTTTTTACATCTTTATAAGTTGGATTATCTAAGGTGCCTCCAATATATCCAGAAGTAACTTTTATGATTCCATCTAAAATATCAAAAGGTGATACCATACACCAAAAACATCCACCAGCAAATATAGCTTTTTCATAATTTTTAGTACACATAATGACACTCCCTTTCATAATAAGTTATAAAAATTTTATCACTTAAATTCAAAAATTTACAGCATAATATATAGGATGCCAAGATTATTTTTAAAATTATATATTCCGAAACTTAGATACTCAAAATAGTGAGACATACTTAAAATCATTTAGAATTCAACACTATATCTTGTATGAAAATATTTTAAAGCTATTGAATAAATTTAAATTGGAGCGTGTTTTCCTATATATTTATAAAAATATAATTTATTTTGTGAAATAAATATAATAGTAAAATTTAAAGTTTTTATTTATAATTGACTTTTAATACAATAATTTGTAAAGTATAAAGATGTATAGGAATATAAGTGCAAATATTAATTTATACATAGAGATTTTTATTTTAGCTTAAAATAAGAATCCAGGATTTAAAGTTTGTATTTAAAATTATGTAAGTCCTTTATTATCAATAAAAATAATAAATATTTTAGGTTAGATAATGAATTAAAAATTGAGGTCTTATATAAAAGATAAAAACAAATTTAAAATATAATTTTAGGAGGAAATATATGTACGTAGTTTTAGGAAATGAAGCTGTAGATAGCAAAGAATTTAAAAATAAAATTGAAAGTGAAACAGATTTTAAGGTTGTAAAAGACATGTGTAAGGGGTCAAAAAGAGAAGATATATTAGCATATAATTTAAGTGTTAGCATAGATATATTAAATGAGATGATAATAGAAGCAGGTTTTAATCCAAAAGAATTAAGTGAAGATGAATTATTTGATGAGTATCTTACAGTAGCTGAAGATTTGGCTTTAGATTTAGAAGAATTAGTAGGTGAGGATTCAGTTTTAGATATAAAAGCTTATAAATGGGACCCATCAAGTAATGATATTAAATTAGTATTAGTTATAGCAGACTATGAACTTCCAGAGGTGAAAGTAAATGATGTAGTTCGTAGACTTTTAAAACAAGTGGAATAAGGCATATGAAAAAAAAGAATAAGCAAAAGAGTTGATTATGACCTAATTTGTATTGACAAATCTTTCTAAATAGCAGTATTATATAGTTGTATTTATTATTCATTTAAATAAAGAGAATTCTTTATTTTTTTGTTTAAAATATATTTAACTGTATTATAAAATTCTAATGTAATAAGTAGAGTTTCAATTTTTTATACTTTATAAAATGATGTCTGACAGAAAAGAGAAAATCTAATCTGAAAGAGAAGTAATGATATAAATATAGAATGTATAAAATCATTTATTAATGGTTTTATAAGAATACATATTGCTTAAAATATATAGTTTTTAATTTAAAACTATATAAAAATTGAGCAATTTATTTGTAGCTCCATTATAATATAATAGATTTAAAATCATATTATATGGGGTGTATATAAGGTGTATATTTATATGACTAGTTTTCTTTTAGAAGACTAGTCTTTTTGAGTTTCGTTTTAATATATTAGGCATATTAAAAATAGAAATAAAAAATTCGAAACATATTTGTTACAAGATAAGAAGATGGAACTAGATTATAGTATGGCTATATCTAGATTTTATACATGAAGTATTCGTAACAAATAAGTAAGAATGCTGACTTATTATTTATTTGATTATGTCTTAAATTTATGGAGGAATTATATATGAAAAAAATAGCTGTTATAAGTGCAATACTTGAAGAGCCAATTAGTTGTCAAAATGAGTTTAATGAAGTTATCACAAAATTTAGAGGAAGTATAAAAGGTAGGATGGGTATACCTTTTGAAGAGGGAATTTCAGTTATATCTATAGTTGTTACAGGTGAGTTGAATGAGATAAATAGTCTTACTGGTAAGCTTGGAAATATAGAAGGAGTTGCCGTGAAGACGTCAATTTCTAAAGTTGAGATATAAGGCATAATCAAATATGCTTCAAATCTTTGGTCTATTATTTCTTTTCACATGCCTAATTAAATTTTATGGAGGAAACATGGCTATAAAAAAACTTTTAGACAAACTATATAGTACTAATAATTTAAATGAAGAAGAACTTTTATATTTACTAAACAATTTAGATGAAGAAGGGATTAACTATCTTACAGAACTAGCTCATAAAACAGCTATACACAATTATAATAACAGTGTGTACATAAGAGGACTTATAGAATTTACTAATTACTGCAGTAGAAACTGTATATATTGTGGAATAAGGGCATGTAATAAAAATGCTCAGAGATATAGGTTAACTAAAGATGAGATTTTAGAGTGTGTAGAAAAAGGAGATAAATTAGGATATAAAACCTTTGTATTACAAGGTGGAGAAGATCCATATTTTACTGATGAGAAAATAATAGATATTGTTCAGAGTATAAAAAAGAAGTGTCCAGATTGTGCTGTAACTTTATCTATTGGAGAAAGAAGTTATAAGTCATATAAAGATATAAAAAAAGCAGGTGTAGATAGATATTTGTTAAGACATGAAACTGCTAATAAAAATCTTTATGAAAGTCTTCATCCTAATAGTAGTTTTGAAAATAGAGTACAATGTTTGTTGAATTTAAAAGAACTTGGATATCAAATTGGTGCTGGATTTATGGTAGGAATACCAGGTCAAACTAATGAAGATTTAGTTAAAGATTTATTATTTATAAAAAAACTTACACCACATATGTGTGGAATAGGGCCATTTATTCCTCATAAAGACACCATATTTAAAGATGAAAAAAGTGGAACCACTAAAAAGACAATAATAATGTTAGCTTTGACAAGGCTACTAGTTCCAAAAGTTTTATTACCAGCAACTACAGCGTTAGGAACAATAGATTCAAATGGTAGAGAAAAAGGTATAAAAGCAGGAGCTAATGTAGTTATGCCAAATTTATCACCTAATAAGGTGCGAGAAAAATATGCACTTTATAATGGTAAGGTATCAAGTGGTGATGAAGCTGCAGAATGTAAAAAAGAGATAGAGGATAGAATAAATTCTATTGGATTTAAAGTTGAAATATCAAGAGGAGATAGTAAGGTATTGTAATATAACTGTACTAAATTGCTAATTACAATTTTGATAAAAAGAAATAAAGTTAAAAATAATAAGTTTATTGATAATGGAGGATTTTTATGTTTATAAAACATGATTATATAGAAAGTATTTTAGAAAAGGCCAAAAGTGCATCAAAGGAAGACATACAAAGAGTTTTAGATAAAGCTAAAGAACGTAAAGGATTAAGTCATGAAGATATAGCAATATTACTTCAAATTGAAGATGAAAATCAATTAATGGAAATGTATAAAATTGCAGGAGATATAAAACAATCTATTTATGGAAAAAGAGTAGTTCTTTTTGCGCCTCTTTATGTTAGTGATTATTGCGTAAACAACTGTGTTTATTGTGGATATAAAAGATGTAATAAATTTAATAGAAGAAAGTTAACTCAAGCAGAAGTTGTTGAGGAAGTTAGAATTTTAGAAAAAATGGGTCATAAAAGATTGGCATTAGAACTTGGAGAAGATCCAGTGAATGCACCAATTGAGTATGTGCTTGAATGTTTAGATACAATATATAAAACTCAAAATAGCAATGGAGAGATAAGAAGAGTTAATGTAAATATAGCAGCAACTACTGTAGAAAATTATAAAAAATTAAAAGATGCCAATATAGGAACATATATATTATTCCAAGAAACTTATCATAAGCCAAGTTATGAGGCAATGCATCCAAACTCATTAAAATCTGATTATATGTATCACTTAACAGCTTTTGATAGAGCTATGGAATCAGGAATAGAAGATGTTGGTGCTGGGGTATTATTTGGACTTGCTGATTATAAATTTGAAGTATTATCACTTATGATTCATAATGAACATTTGGAAGAAAAATTCAATGTAGGGTTCCATACAATTTCTGTTCCAAGACTTAAAAAAGCTGAAGGTATGACTTTAGAAAACTTTCCTAATTTAGTAGATGATGAAACCTTCAAAAAAATAGTTACTATAATAAGAATAGCTGTACCTTTTACAGGAATAATTCTTTCTACTAGAGAAAGTGCTAATATGAGAAAAGAACTTTTAAAATATGGGGTATCACAAGTTAGTGCAGGCTCTATAACTGGTGTTGGTGGATACAAAGAGCAAGAGGAAGGTAACAATGTAGATCAGTTTACTGTTTCAGATAATAGAAGTCCTATAGAAGTTTTAAATGAATTGTTAGATGACGGTTATATTCCAAGCTATTGCACTGCTTGTTATAGAAAGGGAAGAACTGGGGAAAGGTTTATGACTCTTGCCAAATCAGGACAAATTCAAAATGTATGTGAGCCTAATGCCATGACTACATTAATGGAATATGCATTAGATTATGGTGATGATAAGTTTATTGAAAAAGCAGAAAAAACTATAATAGATAACTTAAAATATATAAAAAGAGAAGATATAAGAGAACTTGTCAAAGAAAATATTAAAAAATTAAAAGAAGGAAAAAGAGATCTTTATATCTAAAGAGAGGTTTATATGAATACTACACCAAATAGTAATAGAAAACATATAGCTATATATGGAAAAGCTAATGCAGGTAAATCTTCATTAATGAATAGATTTTTCAACTCAAAGGTTGCTTTAGTATCAGAAACAAAAGGAACAACCACAGACCCTGTATTAAAACCTATGGAGTTAATTCCTGTAGGACCTGTAGTTTTTATTGATACTGCAGGTATTGATGATATAAGTGAACTTGGAAAATTAAGAGTAAATAAAACTTTAGAAATATTAAAAAGAACAGATATTGCTATATATGTTATGGATATAAATGATATAGACCTAACCTATTATGACAAAATGAAAAGTGAGTTTAAAAGATTTAATATACCACACATATTAGTGTTTAATAAAATAGATATTATAAGTGAAGAAAATTTATTTTTATTAAAAGATAAGTTTAAAGAAGCTGTATTTATATCAAGTGAAACTAAAGAAGGCTACAATAATTTAATTGATGTTTTAATAAAAAAAGTAGGAGAAACTGAAGAAGATTTGCCTATAATTGGGGATTTACTTCCTTATAATAGTAAGATTATTCTTGTAGTACCAATTGATAGTGAAGCACCAAAAGGAAGACTTATATTACCTCAAGTTCAGTGTATAAGAGATTGTTTAGATAATGGAATAAAAAGTTATGTGGTAAGAGATACAGAGCTTGAATCTGCGCTTGAAGATGTTAAGGACGTTGACTTAGTGATTACTGATTCTCAAGCTTTTAAAAAAGTTGATAAAATTGTTCCAAAGAATATTAATTTAACGAGCTTTTCAATGCTTTTTGCAAGACAAAAGGGTGATTTAAAAGAGTTTTTAGATGGGGCAAATAAAGTTGAAGATTTAAATGAAAATTCTAAAATACTTATTTGTGAAAGTTGTTCACACAATGTTTCTCATGAGGATATAGGAAGAGTAAAAATTCCTAAACTTCTTAATAAACATGTTGGGTTTAACTTAACTTATGAGTATAGAGTAGGTCATGATTTTCCAGAGGATATAGAAAAATATGATTTAATTATACATTGTGGTGCATGTATGATTAATAGAAAAACAGTGTTAAATAGAGTTAGATTATGTAAGGAAAAAAATGTACCGATAACTAATTATGGGGTTTTAATAGCCTATTTAAACGGAATATTAGATAGAGCTAAAAGTATATTTTAAAAGAATAAATAAAAATAAAAGCTATATAAAAACAAGGATACTGTTTTTATATAGCTTTTAAATTTGTATAATATTTTATAGATAGTTAACAGCTTATTTTAGTTAACTATAGTGCTACTTATTTTTATCAACTGATAACAAAGATTTGATGAATGAACTTTATATAGGATTCCAAGTTGACTTTAAAAATTGTCCATTCCAAAACTTGGATAACTAAAATAGTGAGACATGCTCTGAATCACTTGGAATTCAACACTGTATCTCGTATATAAATAATTTAAAGTTATTGAATAAATTTAAATTGGAGCTTGTTTCCCTATAACATATGTTAAATATATTTTATATGTAATAATTTAATGTTAAATAAAAAGGATAAAAATAAGTATTAAATGAAAGTACGTATAAATTAGAGCATCATGGAAACAAAAAAGTAATCATCTATTAATTCTATTTTCGAACCTTTATTTATCCAAATTTTTCTAGATGGTATGTTATCTTTTTTTATTTTAGAAGATAAGTGTTTTATTCCTTTTGATTTTGCATAATTCAAAATTTGAGAGAAAGCTTCACTTGTATATCCTTTCTTCCAATATTTACTGCTAATCCAATAACCAATTTCAGCTTTTTTAAGTTTTATATTTTGATGACTTAAAGAAATTGTTCCAATGGCAATTTCTTTATATAAAATAGCGAATATCTCCGCATTATTAACTTTGGACCAGTGATTGTTATAGATAATAAATTCATTATGAGATATATTGCTTTTTTTTGCACCTAAAGAATCCTGTAATTTATTATCTGTATTTAATATTTTAACAAGTTCATTTGCAAAAGTATTATTAATTTTTGCAAGAGTAATATTATTTGTATTATTAACCACAATAAAGACCTACCTTTTATCATTTACCATACTAAACTTTATTTTAAAAATTAGTAATAGGTATATCTATAGTATATACCTATATAGAAATATATGCCAGAATATGCATTATTATAAAGATTTTTGTTTATACATTTAGATAAAAGGTTTTCAAATAATGCTATAGAATATAAGTAATGGAACTGTTTTAAAGGAGATTGTAATAATGAATAGAAACAAAAAAATATTTAATGGTATAATTTTATTTACTATATATTTTCTATCAATAATATATAAATATAATCATGATGTTAAACTTGAAAAATATATTTCTAAATTTAACGAGGTGAAAATAGTATATTCACAAGGATTTAAAAAGAAAGATTATAAAATAACTAATACATTAGAGGTTACTAAGTTTTATGATTATTTGTGCAAACAAAAGGTAAATAGAAGCTTTTGGAAAGGCGTTGATGGAGATATAAAAAAATATCATATAAGTTTTAAAATTGACAAAGATAAAATTAATGAATTAGTTATTTTTGAAAATGGTAAAATATTAATTAATTATATTGAATATGATTTAAATAAAGATATTTTTAATAATGTAGAATTTCAAAATATAGTTTCAGGGAAAGAAATATAGAGATAAAAGAGGAAAATTTATGATAAAAGTAGAGTTTGAAAATTCCAGAGGATTAAATTTAGTAGGAAATCTTTATTCAGTAGATAGTGATTTAATTATAATTTTTTCCCATGGATGGATATCTAATAAAGATTCTAAAGGAAGGTTTCCGCTTTTAGCAAAAGCACTTAATAATTGTGGCTATGATATTTTAACTTTTGATTTTAGTGGATGTGGGGAAAGTGATAATGATATATGTACAACAGAAAAAAGAATAGATGATTTAAAAAGTGCAATAAAATTTATAAAGTCTAAAGGATATAAGAAAATTGCACTTTATGGACATAGTTTTGGAAGTTATATAAGTTTATTAAGTTATAATAAGGATATTAGTGCTATTGCTTTAAGTGGAGCATTAACAGATAGTATGAACTATAATTGGGAAGAATACTTAGATGAAAATCAACTTAATGATTTAAATAATAAAGGCTATTTTATTGAAAATGTTAATGAAATTCAAAGAAAATCTGTAGTTGTAGATAATAGTATGTTATTAGACTTTGAAAGAATAAATCAAGAAAAATTACTTAAAAATATAACTTGTCCAGTTATTATAATTCATGGGGATAATGATGATGAAGAAGTTCAATTGTGTAAAAGGTCTAAAAATGCAATGAATTACTTAAAAAATAGTGATATTGTAGTTATCCATGGAGAAAATCATAGTTTTATTAATCATTATGACAAATTAGTAGAAATTATTACAAACTGGTTTTTAAAACATTTTAAATAAAATAGAAAAGTATAGTGTTTAAACTCCAAGTATTAGCCTATAATTTAGTATTATATACTAGGAAGAGAAGGTGTGTATTAATGAAAAATTTAGTAGTGTTTTTTTCATTAGAAAATAATACAAAAACAATAGCTAAGGCTATTAGTGATGAACTTGATTGTGAATTACTAGAGTTAAAATCTAAAAAACAATATCCAACTTCAGGATTTAAAAAATTCTTGTGGGGTGGCAAAAGTGTTTTGTTTAAAGAAAAACCAGAGCTTTTACCATTGGATGTAGATCTTAATAAATATGATAATATAATTATTGGAACGCCTATTTGGGTAGGAACTTTCGCACCACCAATAAAGACTTTTATAGAAACAAATAAAAT
This sequence comes from Clostridium sp. CTA-19, assembly GCF_054767855.1. Classification (NCBI taxonomy): domain Bacteria; kingdom Bacillati; phylum Bacillota; class Clostridia; order Eubacteriales; family Clostridiaceae; genus Clostridium; species Clostridium sp. CTA-19. Next base: position 14,032 of record NZ_BAAABH010000002.1, read on the forward strand.
AGAAAATAAAAATATAGCAGTGTTTGTATGTCATGGTGGTGGTGGTATATCAAAATGTTATAAGGATTTAGAAAAACAATTACCAAACAACAAATTTAAAGGATATGTAGAATTTTTAGAACCTTTAAAAAAGGATACATGTGAATCTATTAGTAAAGCAAAAAAATGGGCAAAATCATTAGATTTAAAATAGAATTTTAAATTGCAAACTAACTTAATATAATTATTAGATGAAATTTTTTATTATATAGCTTAAAATTTGTATACAAAAGGATCATATTAAAATAGAATTAAAATTTTAATATGATCCTTTTGTGCTTTTATATTAAGTACCATTAAAAAATACATTGTATTTACTAGTGAATGTTAGTATAATGTTTAAGAAAACGAACAAGTGTTAGTTAAATGTTAAGAAAAGGTGATAAAAAATGGAAAATGAGAAATTAAGTACTAAAGAAAAAATTTTTGCAAAGTCCATAGAATTATTTTCTAAAAAAGGATTTAATGGTGTATCTATACGACAAATAGCAAAGAGTGTAGGTATTAGAGAAAGTTCAATTTATAATCATTATAAAAGTAAAGATGAAATAATAGAATCTATATTTGAATATTTTGCTAAGTCTATTAAAGATTATAGACCTTCTACTCTAGAATTAAATATAATGATGGATTTTATGTCACCAGAGGAGTTGTTTAAGCATCTTGTAATAACCTATGGTAAGTTTTTAAATGGAAAGCTTGATAGTATAGCAATAATAATATATTCAGAGCAGTTTAAAAATGAAAAGGCAAAGGAATTAATGGTTGAGACTATAATAAAAGAGCCTTCACGATTTATAAAAGAAATACTAGATATGATGATAAAAAAGAATTTAATCAAAAATATAGATACTTCACTTGTGGCAGATGAATATAATTATGCTTTAGTTGCAATAACTTTTGAATATGCGCATGCAATAAATGATGGAAAAGATACGTCTCCAATAATTAAAAAAATGTTTAAGCATATAAGTTTTATCTGCGATTATTTAAAAGTGAAATAGGAAAAGAGGTTTTACAAATGAAAAAAATTTATCCTTTATTAGGGGTAATTGCATCAATTAGTTATATTATATATGTGATTGTAGGGGGAGTTTTAAGTGACGGTGAGTATAGTCATCTTACTAATGCAATAAGTGAGCTACCATATTTTGTACCACAAGATAGTTTTGTATGGTTGGAAAAATTAACAATAATTTATGGGTTATCTCTTGCTTTTTTTAGTATCATTGCTTTTATGGATTTTAAAAAATATAAGTCTACTATATGTAGAATAGCTTTTTTATTAGTATTATTTAATGCTCTATCAGGTATGATGATGACCTTTTTTCCTATGGATGCTAGAGATTCACAAATAACATTTATTGGCATTGGACATATTGTGTTAGCGGGATTTTGTGCGATATTTAGTATATTACCTCCATTATTTATAGGGATAGGGTTTAAAAATGTAGTTCAGTTTAGACATTTAACTGCTTATTCAATGATATCAAGTTTGATTATATTTATTAGTGGTTGTATTAGTGCTGTTGGTGCTGCTAATGAATATATATATTTTGGAGTTTTTGAAAGAATAACAATTGGTACATATATTATTTGGATTTTAGTTATTTCGATGAATATATTATTTAGTAATATAGCTACAGCGAATTTAGAAAAGTATTTAAAAAACAAGGTGGAATGTACATAGTTAAAAAAGGCTAATTATTATTCTTTTTTTATATTATATAAAAGTATATTTAATAATGAAATAAGTATAACTTATAATGGTAAATTATGATAATATAAAACTATATAGAATTATAGAAAAGGAGTTGCAAAGGATGAAGATTAGAATAGATGAAGAATTAAAGGAAAAATGCCCAAATTTAGTTTTAGGATGCATCATAGCAAATGTAAAAGTTACAGAGTATGACGAAAAATTATGGAAAGAAATAGATGAAGAGTGTTTAAAATTTCAAGGAACAATGGAATTAAAGGATGTTTTGCAACTTGAGAATATAAAAGCATCTAGGGATGGGTACAAAAAATTAAAAAAAGACCCAAGTAAATATAGGGTTTCATCAGAATCTTTAGTTAGAAGATTAGTAAAGGGATTAGGTCTTTATAAGGTTAATACTATAGTAGACATAAATAATTTAATATCCTTAAAAAGTCTTAATTCAGTTGGAACATATGATTTAGAAAAAATAGGTGAAGATATATGTTTTACAGTAGGAAAACCTGGCGAAACTTATGAGGGTATAGGAAGAGGGCCTATAAATTTAGAAAATATGCCAGTTTTCCAAGATGAAAAAGGTAAATTTGGAAGTGCTACTTCAGATTCAACAAGAGCTATGATAACAAAAGATACAAAATGCATATTAATGAACATAATTTCATTTAATGGTGAAAAAAATTTACAAGAGTATATAAGTAATAGTATAGAACTTTTAAAAAAGTATGCTTATGGAGAAATTTTAGAAGTAAAAGTTGTTAAATAAACACTTAAATGTAATTATAGTGAGGATTTTATGAAAAATAAGAATGCTAATCATAAACATGATTATAATCTTAAGGAAATATTTTTAGATAAAAAATACACATAAAAAACTCAAAAGGTGATTATTATTTATATTATAGTATATTTGAATGTAGAATTTGTAATAAGATAAAAAAGGATATTTTTTAAAGTTGTTTATGTCAAATAGCTTTAAAGTTACTCATTTATCAAATGAGAAAACTCAAATTAATATTTTATCAATAACTAACAGATTATTTTAGTTAAGAGTTAAGAATGAATAAAAAAACTAAACTGCAATATATTAAGAAAGACTAATTAAATTTGGAAGGTGTTTACATGGAATTAAAAACTCAGTGGTATAAAAGCATTGATAAAAGAACATCAAGAAGAACTTATATGGATAAAGACTTAAATTTAGATCATTTAAACAAAATTTCAAGTCTTATAGAGAAAATTAACAAAGAATCATCTTTGAATATTCAGCTTATAAAAGATGGAGAAAAGCCTTTTAAAGGAATAAAGAAATCTTATGGAATGATAAGTGGGGTAAAATCTTTTATTGCACTTGTTGGAAAAGAAGATATTATTAATGTTGAAAGTAAAATAGGATATTTTGGAGAAGCTTTAGTTTTAGAATCTACTTCTTTAGGAATAGGTACTTGTTGGATTGGTGGAACCTATGATAAAAAGGAAGTTGAAAATACAATAGACATAAAAAATAATGAGAAACTTTATTGTGTCATTTCAATAGGATATGTAAAAGAAGCGAAGGGGATAAAAGAAAAATTATTATCATCTTTTAGTAAAAATAGGAAATCTTCAAATGAAATTTTAAGGTGTAATGAAAAAGAAGTTCCTAATTGGGTTGAAAATGGTATAGAAGCAGTAAGAAAAGCACCTTCTGCTATAAATAAACAGCCTTGGAAATATGAATATTCAAAAGGGAATATAAAAGCATTTATAGATGAGCAAAAACATGGCTATGAAAAAATAGATCTTGGAATATCTATGCTACACTTTCAGTTAGGTGCTAAAAATAGTGGATATGTAGGCAATTGGGAATATATAAACAATATAAATATATTTAAATAGAACAATATACACACTTGAATTTTATAAATATTTATTATATACTTCAAATAGAATAAATTGAATATGTTTATAGTAATAACTATAAAAGAGGTTCGTTTTGACCATCCCTCTATAAAAAACTAGGCAAACTTATAAAAGTAATTAAGATTTATATTTTTTGATAAATTAAATTTTAGTTATATAATATATGTACTTAGATTATGAAGGTCACCCTAATTTAGGTGTGGCTTTATGTTTTTTTGCTATATTATATATTTTATAGTTCAGTTTTTTTAGAGTAGGAAAATCCTGCTCTTTTTTTATTGCCATAAGATATTTTATAAATAAATTATATTTAATACCTTAAGAAAGGAAAAATAGAATGAATAAAAGAAAAGTGATAATAGATTGTGACCCAGGAATAGACGATACTTTAGCAATAATGGTTGCACTTTCAAGTAAGGAACTAGATGTTAAAGCTCTTACTATAGTATCTGGTAATGTTCATGTAAATAAAGGTTTCAAGAATGCACTTCAAGCACTAAAGATAATGGGACGCTTAGATATTCCTATATATATAGGCGATGGAAAACCACTTGAAAGAGAACTTGTTGTAGCAGAGGATACCCATGGAGTAGATGGAATTGGTGAAAGTTTTTTAAAAGATATAAAAGATGGCATAGTAAAAAAAGGTGCTGTGAATTATATAATAGATATCTTAAATAAAGAAAAAGATGTGTCAATAATAGCATTAGGACCACTTACAAATCTTGCTGAAGTATTAAAGAAAAGTCCTAATACATTTAATAAAATAGTTGAGATTGTGTCTATGGGGGGGACTTTTAAAAGTCATGGGAACTGTTCACCAGTAGCAGAATTTAATTATTGGGTAGATCCACATAGTGTTAAATATATTATGAAAAACTCACAAGTACCTTTTCATATGGTAGGGCTTGATGTCACAAGAGAATGTGTTTTAACGCCAAATTATATAGAACTTTTGAATCAGCTTAACGATGAAAAAGCAGATTTTATTGTTAAGATAACAAGGTTTTACGTTGATTTTCATTGGAAACAAGAAAAAATATTAGGCTGCGTAATAAATGATCCTTTAGCAGTTTTATATTTTATTAACAGGTCTTTATGTAAGGGATTTTCAGCATATATGGATGTTGTGACTGAAGGGATAGCTATAGGTCAAACTGTAATTGATAGTGAGAACTTTTATAAATTTAAAGCTAACTGTAATGTTTTAACAAGTGTAGATTCTAATATGTTTATGAAAGAATTTTTAACTAGAATTTTACCACATAAAAAAAATGAAATAAATATAATTTTAAATAATAAAAAATATAGTGGTTAGGAGTTAAAAAATATGAGCAAATCAGATACATTTAAAATAGCTATAATTGGTGTAGCAATAGCTCTTAATATAGTAGGAGCATTTGTAGCGTTTAATTTGAGGATTCCCATATATCTAGACTCTATAGGAACTGTATTTATAAGTTTTTTGTTAGGACCTTATTTTGGTATAATAACTGGTTTTTTTAGTAGTATAGTTAGTGGTTTGACTTTTGATATATATTCTTTGTGGTTTTCTCCAGTTCAAATATGCACAGGTTTAATATTAGGAGTTATGTTTAAAAAGAAACTTTTAGAAGGATGGAAAATTCTTTTCGCAGTATTTTTTGCTACTATATTTATAAGTAGCGTAGGTGCAACTTTAACAGCATTCATATTTGGAGGTTTTACTTCTTCAGGGTCTAGTTATATAATAATCTTACTTAGAAAACTAGGTTTAGGTCCAATTTCAAGTGTTTTTTTAGTTCAATTTATTACAGATTATTTTGATAAACTAATTGCAGTATTATTTGTAGGTAAAGTTATAAAATTATTGAAATATAATAAAAAGATAGTGTTGTAAGTTGGAATAAAAATCTTTAAAGGATAACTTAAATAGTGATTTTATATTTTTATATCTTCTTTTGTAATAAATATAGGGAAACAAGCTCCAATTTAAATTTATTCAATAACTTTAAAATATTTTCATACAAGATACATTGTTGAATTCTAAGTGATTCGGAGCATGTCTCACTATTTTAGGTATCCAAGTTTTGGAATGGATAATTTTAAAAGTCAACTTGGAACCCTATATAGGGAAACAAGCTCCAATTTAAATTTAGTCAATAACTTTAAATTATTTATATACGAGATACAGTGTTGAATTCTAAGCGATTCAGAGCATGTCTCACTCTTAACTTTTAACTAAAATAATCTGTTAGTTATTGATAAAATATTAATTTGAATTTTCTCATTTGATAAATGAATAAGTTTAAAATTTAATTTGGAACCTTATATTAGACTAAAATTTATTTTTTTATTTATTTAATCTATTAATAGGTGTATTTTTAGTGTATAATTACTAAAAAATATATATATTTTAACATTTAATTACATAGTATGACAAGATAAAATATAGTTATGATAGTGTATATGTTATAATATTTTAATATGATAATATTTTTTATATAAGGAGGATGTAGGGGATGATGAAAGAAATTATTTTTGTAACAACCAATAAAGGCAAAATTGCTTCAGCGCAAAGAGAGTTAAAAAATATGAAAGTGTTACCATATAACGCAGAGCTTATAGAACCAAGAGGTGACGATATAAAGGAAATTGCAAAGCAAAAAGTTTTACAAGCGTATAAAATTGTGAAAAAACCTTGTATAGCACTAGATTCTGGCTTTTTTGTAGAAGCTTTAAATGGATTTCCAAAAGCTTATGTAAATCATATGCTAGAAACTATAGGTATAGAAGGACTTTTAAAATTAATGGACAAGGTAGAAAATAGAAAGTGTACTTTTAAATCTTGTCTTGCATATTACGATGGTACGAATATGGAGTTTTTTGAAAGTAATGATCATGGAACTTTGGCTCATAGTATAAGAGAAAATGAGAATAATGAAAAGTGGTCAAATCTTTGGTATATATTCAAGCCAAAAGGATTTTTAAAGACTTTAGCTGAATTTAATGAAGAAGATTTCTTAAGATATGATAATAACTCGAAAGATGATACTTGTATAAAAAAATTCGGAAATTGGTATGATACATATTGTAAATAAATTATTACATAATAAATTTTGTTTTAAAGTGGAGGGTACTATATGTTAAGAGTCCTTTCCACTTTATATTTATTATTAGGAATTAAAATTTAAAAAAATTTTATATGGAAAGATTTATATAAATATGAAATATGGGTAATAATAGATATAGTGCTTTAAGATATAAAGGAGTATTTAAATATAGATAGAATTTATATAAATATAAATATTTAAAATAAGAGATGTTAATTTTAAAAATACTATAAGTTTATATAAGAATTAAAAATAACATTTTAAATTATAATTAGAAATTTTGATTTCTAAAAGAGTGATGATATATTATGAAAAAATTTAAAAATAAAGAAAGGAGGAGCTGCTACAATTAAAACCTACAAATTAGCATAGAAATAATTGGATATTTGCAACCAAGATTAATATAGAATTTAAAAGCTATGGAGTGTTTTATAATAAACTTATGCACAAAGAAATGGAAATAATCTCTATATAGGTGTATTTATCTAGATTTTAAGTAGCAGAATGCTTTAAGTATGTATAGTGTAATCAATATGGACATTGTAAGCTCTAGAAAAATAAAAGATAGGGCTAATTTTCAAGAGGAACTAAAAATATATTTAAAAACTTTGAGTAAGAAATACTCTAAGATATTAGTTGCGCCAATAACATTTACATTAGGTGATGAATGGCAAATTGTTTCTAGCTCACCAGAGAAAAGTTATGATATTTTTAAAGAAATTCAAAGATATTTATTTAAAAAAAATATACAAGTATACTGTGGCATAGGTATAGGTGATATATCAACTAATCTTTCAAGAGACACTAGAGAGATGGATGGAGAAGTTTTTATAAATGGTAGAGAAGCTATAAATATAGCTAAGAAAACTAAAGGGTTCTATGGTCAGAATATTAAGTCAAAGCATAATAGAGTATTTTTCAAAGGTGCAGATTTACCAATCGATTTATATAATAAATTTATTTTAGATGAAATAGCTGTTACTTCTGAATATGATGATAATATAACTTTAAATCAAGTTATAAATTCAATTATTGAAAATAATGAAACTATAGAAAGTAAGTTTACAGAAAAGCAAAGAGAATTAATAGATTTGTATGAAAAACATGGATCATATAATAATATGATTTCTAAAGATGGTAATTTGTCTAAATCTAACATATCTCAAAGATTAAATTCTTGTAGTTATTTTTTAACTGTACATAATACAAGAATCATAAGATTATTATTAACAACATATATAAAAATAATTGAAAGGAGTAGTAATGTATTTTAGTTTATTTTTAGTTTATTTAATTTCACATATTACTTTTGATTTTATTTTTCAAAATAACAATATACTACAATTAAGGTTCCCAAAAGATAATTCAATTAAATCTATATTAAAAGGTAACTTTATTCATAGCTCTATTCATTTTTTAGGTATGAATTTATTTCTTTTGGGGTTTTATTTAGCAAATGGACAACCATTAGAAATCTTAAATAAATGTATACTTATTATTACTATATTTCATTTTGCTATAGATTGCTTAAAGTCAGGTTTAATATTAAAAAAACCATGGTTGAAAGAGGATGTAATAATTTTTTTATTAGATCAGTTTTTGCATTTATTGGTTATTGTTAATGTTTTTATTTTATGTGAAGACATGAAATTTAAAGAAGGATTAATAAAATTATTAAATTATAGGACAAGTTTTACATCTATGGATAGATTTTTAGCTATTGTTTTAATAATATTAATTTGTACAAATGTAACAGGAATATTTATTAAAGTGTTAATAAGAAGCTTAACAAGTAAAAAATATATAAAGGCAAGAAAAAATAATATATATATACCTATGAAAAATGATAATACAGGTGCTGAAAATGGTGGACTTATAATTGGAATATTAGAAAGATCCTTTATATTACTGATAATGGCCATAAACCAGGCCCCTCTAATAGGATTTGTATTAGCTACTAAATCTATAGCAAGGTTTAAAAAACTTGAAGATGAAAGTTTTGCAGAATATTTTATTATTGGGACTTTTATAAGTTTTATAATAGCAATGATAGGTGGAAAATTTATATATACTTTATTATAAGAAACACCAATAACAATTAAAATGTTATTGGTATTTCTTAGTCTTGTATAACTACTAATGAGCATTGATTCCTTTTAGCGTATTTAATAGCCTTTCTTGCTAAATAAAATGAAGGACCGTCAAGTTGATTTACAGTAAGTTCAAAATTATGAATTGTTATTTCACCTATTCCAATGCCTGTATAAAATTTTACATTTGAAGGTAGTTTACTTTTAAAAAAATCTAATATTTCTAAGTAAGGAGAATTTTCTTTTAAAAGTCCTTGCCATTCATCACCTAATGTTATTATAAAAGGAGCAACTATATAATCTTTAAATAAGGTGTTACATTCTTTTAATACATCAATAAGATATAATTGAAAGTCATGTCTATTTTCTAATAGTCTCGAATTTTTTATATCACATATAATTGTAACAAACATTATTAATCCTCCTAAATTTCAACATAAAGAGTATGAAGTTTACTCTATATAGTAAACTTGTATAAGGTTAACTATATTTTCTTAGAGTAAATATAGTTAAATAAAATTATATAAAATGTAATGTTAAATTCTAAGTTATTCAGAGCACGTCTCACTATTTTGAGTTTTCTCATTTTATAAATAAATAAGTTTAAAATTTAATTTGGAATCTTATATCTCACTCTCTGTTACTATAATATGTAAAAAAAATAAATTTGAAACAGTATTTTTTATAAAATAAGCATTCTAACTAAATATTTGTTTTAGTAGTTTAATTTAGAAACACTATAAAAAGTTGTAGAAATATAGTTTTTTATGATAATATTTACTAAAGATATTAGTTATTTTCAGGGGGAATTAAGATGAATGAAAAGGTTTTAGTCGTTGATGATGAAGAAGAAATACTTTCTTTAATTTCTGATGCTTTATCTGATGATGGCTACGTAGTATTTACTGCAAAAGATTGTGATGAGGCTTTAGAAAAACTTAAAATTAATCCAGATATAATATTATTAGATGTTATGATGCCTGGAAAAAACGGCTTTGAGTTTTGCACTGAAATAAGAGATGCGATTTCCTGTCCCATTATATTTATAACTGCCAAAATAAATGAAGCTGATTTATTAAAGGGTTTAGCTATAGGTGGAGATGATTATATTACAAAACCTTTTAGCATAAAAGGACTTAAAGCTAGAATAGGAGCACATATAAGGCGTGATAAAAGAAATTTTTCTATGGAAAATAAAAAATATATTATTTTTAATGATTTAAAAATTGATTTAAAAGGAAGAAAAGTTCTTTTAAAAGATGAGGAAGTTATTTTAACTAAAAGAGAATTTGATATAATTGAACTTTTAGCATTAAATAACGGACAAGTTTTTTCAAAAGAACAAATATATGAAAAAATTTGGGGATATAATGCAGAAGGCGATTCTTCAACAGTAGCTGAGCATATAAAGAAAATACGTTTTAAATTTAATAAGCATAATATTTCTAATAAATATATTTCTACTGTATGGGGTGTAGGATATAAGTGGGAGAACTAAGGAAGTAAGGTGAGCAAATGCTTAAAAAATATTCTATAAAAAAACAATTTATATCAACATTTTTCTTGGCTTTAATATTTAGCTTAATAAGTTTTGTTATATTGTTTTTAATATTTATGTATATATTAAATAGTGATATGTTATATCCAGCAAACTATTATGAAAGACAAATCCCGAAAATTGAAGATTATATAATGAAATGTGGGGATAATATATTAAATGAAACTGAAAAAGGAAATCTTGAAAATATAATACCTACTGAAGGTATAAAATATAAAGTTTATAACCTAAAAAATAAAAGTAGTTATGGTAATTTACAAATTAAAGATGAAGATAATAATTCTATTTTAAAAAAATTAAACACAGTAGATATAAATGCTTTTAATAATGTAACAAAAGTAGTTCCAATAATAAGTAATAATGGAACATTAGAAGGTGTAGTTTATTTAAATTATAATTTAAAAGCTTCAATTAATCCTCATAAAAAGTTAATAGGAACAGTTTTAGGTGTTGTTACTTTACTTAGTCCATTTATATTTATAATAATATATAGTATTATATTTGGTAGAAAATTAAGTAAAAACTTAAATGAACCTTTTAAACAGTTAATTGAAGCCTCAAATAAAATACAAGTTCAAGATTTAGATTTTAAATTAAATTATCCTTATGACAATGAAATAGGTAAACTTATGAAAAGTTTTGAATCAATGAGGGTTGAGTTGGATAAAACTTTAACTAAACAATGGGAAACAGAAAAGGAAAAAACAGATATGATTAATGCATTATCTCATGATTTAAGAACACCACTTACAGTTATTAAAGGTCATGTGGAGCTTTTGCAAGATGGTTCATATAAGAATGAAGAGAGGCTATTAAGATATCTAAACTCTATGGAAAATTCAGTCAATAGAGCAGTTTTATTGGTAGAAGATTTAAATTTATTATCCAAACTAGAAAATCCTGATTTTACATTACAAGTAGAACAAATTAATGTAAAAAGTTTTCTTGAAGATAAAATTGAGGAATATATACCATTTTCAAATAAGAAAAATATAAAATTAAGTTTAAATGAAATAAATATAGATGCAAATACTACATTTTTTTTAGATAGATTGAGAATTTCTCAAGTTTTAGATAATATAATTACAAATGGTTTAAGATTTTCTCCGGAAGGTGGAAAAATTCAAATTGATGTGGAATATGAAAAAGAAAACTTATTTTTTAAAGTTTGTGATAGTGGAGAAGGGTTTAATGAAGAAGATTTAAAAAATATTTTTACTAAATTTTATAGAGGGGACAAATCAAGAAGGAAATCTACAGGGAATTCAGGCTTGGGACTATATATTTCTAAAAGTTTAGTTGAAAAGCACAATGGAAACATTAAAGCTTATAATAGTGAAGATAGTGGAGCTATTATAGAGTTTTTTATAAAAAATCCTTAAAATAAGAGTCTATTAATTAGGCTCTTATTTAAATTTTTTCTTGTATATGGAATTAGGTTTTAATATTGTATATACTAAACAAGGTTTGTTAATTAAACTTAAAAACTAATAATACTAGTTTGGAGAATAAATTTATGGAAGAAAGAAAATTAAAAGAAAAACTTATAAAGATCACATGGCCTATTTTTATAGAGAGTATATTATTTTCATTACTTGGAGGAACTGATATTTTTATGCTAGGAAGGTACTCAGATAATGCAGTTGCTGCAGTTGGTGTGGCAAATCAGCTTATGTTTATGGTGAATTTAACCTTTGCAATAATAACTGCTGGTACGTCAATTTTAGTGTCTCAATATATTGGTCATAATAAAGAGTATAAAAAAGGTAATGAAAATATAATTAAAGTAAGTATAGTATCAATAGTGTTTAATCTTATTATTGGAATAATAATAAGTATTTTAATGGTTATGGGAGGAACTGTTTTATTAAAAGCTTTAAATACAGCAGATGAGCTTTTAATTTATGGAAATAGTTATGTGAGTTTTGTTGGTGGGTTTGTGTTCATACAGGCACTTTCAATGACTTTTACTGCAATCTTAAGACCACACGGACTTACTAAGATTTGTATGATAGTAACATTTATAATGAATATAATTAATATTACTTTAAATTACATATTAATATTCGGAAACTTCAATTTACCAGCATTAGGTGTTAAAGGCGCAGCCATTTCAACAACTTTAAGTAAAATTATTGGGACTATAATCTTAGGAATAGTTGTTTATAGAAAAGTATTGAAAGATTTTAAATTAAGCCTATTTGAAAAATTCCCAATGGAAGATTTTAAAAATATCTTAATAATAGGAATTCCAGCAGCTGGTGAGGAAATATCCTATAGTCTTTCACAGTTAGTTGTTACAGGGTTTATTAATTTGATTAGCATAAACTCTATGGCAACTAAAAGCTACATAGCTAATATTGCAAGCTTTGCTTATTTATTTTCAGCATCATTGGCACAAGGGTGTAGTATACTTGTTGGACAATTAGTAGGAGAAGAAGAAACTGAGTTAGCATATAAATTATGTTTAAAATGCTTGAAAAAAGCAATGATTGTTACAACAACGGTTAGCTTTATATTTCTTTTACTTGGAAAGCATATACTTGGAATATTTACATCAAATGAAGAAATAATAGCTCTTGGATTTATAGTTCTATTTGTAGATTTAATATTAGAACCAGGAAGAACTATAAATTTAGTTGGTATTACATCTTTAAGAGCTACAGGTGATGTTAAATTTCCTGTATGTATAGGTATTTTTTCAATGTGGATATTTGGAGTTGGACTTGCATACATACTAGGAATAAAATTAGGCCTTGGACTTGTTGGAATGTGGATATCATTTGCAATAGATGAATGGTTTAGAGGAATATTAGTTTATAATAGATGGAAGAAAAGAAAATGGCTTGGGAAATCTTTTGTATCAAAGGCTAAAACAGTATCATAAATATATTTATAAAAATCAATAGGTAATATTTTATAGGAAATATCTCTAAAAATAGTATTAATATTATTTTTTAGGGATATTTTTAGTTTATACAGCCATTATATATATTATATTTTTTATTATTATATAATGTAGTAATAAATTAAAAGAAAGATATTTTATTGGAGTAAAATGGATTAGCTTTACGCACATGATTAGAATCCTATAGAATTTCAAATTTTTATGTATTAAGTTAACCTTTAAATTTGTATATTTATATTTAATTATTTAAAAATGATAATATTTGAAAGGAATAAATTTAAAATGAGTAATAGAAATAATAAATGGGCTATTAGAATAGCAGTAGTACTTGAGATATTTTTATTAGCTACTATTATGTTAAATATTATATTTAAACAATGGAATGGGTTGAATTTTTTAATTTTGGCTATTGTATGCATTACATTTCCATTTATAATTACTAGCATTGCTAATAAAAAAAATATAATATTACCTTATAATTTTCAATTAATATCTTTAGTGTTTATTGTACTTACAATATATTTTGGAGAATTTAAAAAATTTTATGTGAGATTTTGGTGGTGGGACTTATTTATTCACTCTATATTTGGTAGTTATGCAGTTCTTATAGCATTAAAATTAAATCAAGGAATTATTACAAATACAAAAGAAACAACTAAAAAACGGTTTCTTGTTTTTAAATTAATGAGTGCATTTAATTTTTCAATTGCGTTAGGTACTATGTGGGAAGTGTTTGAATTTGTAGGAGACTATTTATTTAAAACTAATATGGTAAAGGGTGGAATTGAAGACACTGTAACAGATTTAATTGTAAAAATTATAGCAGCTTTTATTACTTCTATGGTATGTTATTACCATGAAGCAAAATCTATAAATAGTAAAAGTTAATGTGTATATTAACTCAATGTAATAATAATATTTTACAATCTTTCCAAAAAGTATTGACAATTATAAAAAAATCATGTAATATAATGTATGTAATCAGTAAACATTGCGATATGGCCTAGTGGCTCAGTTGGTTAGAGTACCGGCCTGTCACGCCGGGGGTCGAGGGTTCGAGTCCCTTCTAGGTCGCCAAATTTGTTTACTGGTTATTTTTTTATCTAAATTTACAAAGTTCAAGTATGAGAGTCTAAACTTTAAAAATATTTAAATATATATGAAATGGGGTGTTTTAGTTGACAATAAAGGAAGATAGAAAAAACATAGATATTATTTGGTCCAAATATAAATATGTTGTAATGGAACGGTCTTATAAAGAGTATAAAGAAATAAGTAAAAATATAGGTTTGAACAATTATACATATAAAGAATTTAATGAAAAGCTAAACAAAGTAATAAAAGAAGCACCTATGAAAAGTCAAGTAATAAATACAGTTCATCATATATGGGGATATTTTAAAAAAGTTGCTACTGAAGAAGAAAAAACATGCCTTTTTGAAATGATAAAGGAATTTGAAGAAAATAGAAAAGACTTAACAGAAATAAAAAAACTTTTAAAGGAATATGCAATAAAATATGAATCAAAATATTTATTGCATAGTTATTATTTTGATTATAATTAAATTTTGTAGTATATAATAAAAAACCAATTAGATAATTTTATAACCTAATTGGTTTTTTATTTTCTATAATAGTATTAATAATTTTTTCTTTAATATATTCATTTTTATAAACAGTATCAAGAGAAAATCCACATTTTTTTGCTATTGCCATAAAAGTTAAATTTTCATTTGACTTTATTATTTTTTCAACGGCTCTATCAATTTTACCATCTATAACTCTTATTTCTTTATAGTATTTCATTCTTTCTAATACATATGTCCTAAGTTGAGGGTATTTATTTATAACAAAAGGAGTAATCTTTACCTTCTTCACAACCAAAGCAAAACTTAATCTTTGGTTATTATTTAAAATTTCTTTTATTGCATTATTTATATCGATTTTATATTCCTCAATATCTTTATAGGATGATGCATTACAATTTAAACAATTCTCCACCGCGATTCTCCTTATTCGACAAATTCTATTAACTTAATAATATACTATTATTAAACTATTGTAAATCCTTACATTAATATAGATTATATAGGGTTCCAAGTTGACTTTTAAAATTATCCATTCCAAAACTTAGATACCTAAAATAGTGAGACATGCTCCAAATCATTTAGAATTCAATGCTGAATCTTGTACGAAAATATTTTAAGGTTATTGAATAAATTTAAATTGGAGCTTGTTTCTTTATAGTACCTTGAATTTAATAAAAAATTTTAGATATATATAAGTAGAAAACTGAAAATCACTTAAAAAATACAATTAGTTTACATAATTAAAATTAAGTATATAAAAATAAATGTAAACTAAAATCAAAATTGAAAACTAATATAACTAAAGAATAAATCACTAGAGAAATGGTTAATTTATTTATATAGAATATAAAATTATATTTGAATCTATACATTGTAAATTAGAGATTATTTTATTAAAAAAAATAAAATTTTTGTTAAGTTGTAGAAACTATTTTGTTTATCACATATAATAATATGTAATCTCTTTGCACTGCATATAAATCTACAGTACAAACTGATCAGGCCGATGAATTATTTTGTTTATGGAGCCGGGCCTTAATTGGCAACAGGATTATAAAAACACCTGTGGGACAGTTTATTGTTCTACAGGTGTTTTTTGTATACCTTTAGAGCAATAAAACAAATAAGATCTTTAATGCAATGCCATAGAGCTATCAAACAAAATATTCTTGATAAATCAAGAATTAACGGAGGTAACTTTTTATGACAGAACAAAAAAAGGTAAATGAGTTTAATGGTTTAACTAAAGAAGAGGTAATTAAAGCTCAAGAGAGGTATGGCAAAAATCAGCTAATACCTGAGAAAAAAGAAAGTTTTTTTCTCAAAATTTTAGAAGTATTAAAAGAGCCTATGTTTTTACTCTTAATTTTAGCTGCAATTATATACTTTATACTAGGTGAACCACGAGATGGACTAGTAATGTTAATATTTGTAATTGGAATAATTAGTATTGATGTAATTCAAGAATGGAAAACAGATAAAACTTTAAGCGCACTTAAAAATTTATCAGCGCCGAATATAACTGTGATTAGAGATGGAGTAGAGTGCATTATAAATAGTGAAGACTTGGTTCCAAAGGATTTAATGATAATAAGTGAAGGAGTAAAGATTCCAGCAGATGGTAAACTAATTAAAGTTAGTGATCTTTGTGTAAATGAATCTTCTTTAACTGGTGAAGCTGAAGGTGTATGGAAATGTACAGATGATAGCGAGAATAAGGACTATTGGAAAAAAGATTATTGTTATGCAGGTACTTTAGTTACCCAAGGTAGTGGAATAGTTTTAGTAGATAAAATAGGAGCTGACACTGAATATGGAAAGATAGGTACTGATATAGCGAAAGCACCAGATATGCCGACACCACTTCAAAAACAAACTGGAAAATTGGTAAAGGTTTGTGCAATAATAGCAGC
This sequence comes from Clostridium sp. CTA-19, assembly GCF_054767855.1. Classification (NCBI taxonomy): domain Bacteria; kingdom Bacillati; phylum Bacillota; class Clostridia; order Eubacteriales; family Clostridiaceae; genus Clostridium; species Clostridium sp. CTA-19. The sequence continues at coordinate 30,840 of NZ_BAAABH010000002.1, forward strand.
AGTCTTATTCTTATTAGTTTGTATAATCACGTATATAAATCTTTCAGACCATAACTTAAAAGATAGGATTATTGAGAGTATATTATCTGGAATAACTCTAGCCATGGCAATGATACCAGAGGAGTTTCCAGTTATTTTAACAGTGTTTTTATCTATGGGAGCTTGGAGGTTAGCAAAAAAGAAATCTTTAGTCCGAAGACTTCCATCAGTTGAGACTTTAGGAGCTGTGTCAATATTATGTGTAGATAAAACTGGTACTATTACAATGAATAAGATGGAACTAAGTGACACATGGACTTTTAATTGTGGTATAAAAGAGTTAAGTTATGTTATGGGAATGGCTTGTGAAACTGATGCTTATGATCCCATGGAACATGCTATGCTTAAGTATTGTGAAAATAATAATATAAGTAAAAAAGAATTATTTAGTGGAAATTTAATTTATGAGTATTCATTTACTAATGAAAATAAAATGATGGGTCACGTATGGGAAAAAGATAAAAAAGTTATTATAGCAGCTAAGGGGTCACCAGAAAAGATTTTAACTTTGTGTAATTTGAAACAAGAAGAAAATAAAAAAATACAAGAAAAGATACATTCAATGTCTTCTAAAGGATTAAGAGTAATTGCTATCGGTAAAATGGATATTGAGGATAAATCAAATATACCAACTACTTTAGAAGAATGTAGTTTAGAATTTTTAGGATTAATAGGGTTTATGGATCCACCAAGAGAATCTATAAAAGGTGATATAGAAAATTGTATTAAAGCAGGTATAAGAGTAGTTATGATTACTGGTGACAATGGAATAACAGCAAGTTCTATTGCAAAACAGGTTGGTATTCCCCATAGTAATGAAGTTATTACTGGTGATGAACTTAACAACATGAGTGATGAAATTCTTAGAGAACGAGTTAAAGAAGTTAGTATTTTTTCAAGAGTTGTACCAGAGCATAAAATGAGAATAGTAAAAGCATTTAAAGAAAATGGAGAAGTTGTTGCAATGACTGGTGATGGAGTAAATGACGCACCAGCCTTAAAATATGCAGATATTGGGATAGCTATGGGAAAAAAGGGCTCAGAAGTTTCAAGAGAAGCAGCAGATTTAATTTTATTAGATGATAATTTTTCAACTATAGTTGATACTATTAAAGATGGAAGAAGAATTTATGATAATATAAGAAAAGCCATTGGATATATATTTACAATTCATATACCAATTGCCTTTGCATCTTTATTAGGACCACTTCTTGGTATTAAATCATCGCTTTTATTATTACTACCAGTACATGTAGTGCTTTTAGAACTTGTAATAGATCCAACTTGTTCAATAGTATTAGAAAGACAACGTGCAGAAGATGATATTATGAATCGTAACCCTCGTAATCCTAATGAGGGAATATTAACTTCAAAAATTTTAGTCAAAAGTATAATACAAGGATTAGTTTTATTTGTAGCTTCTTTCGGAACGTATTATATAAGTTTAAATAATAATCCACTTAATGCTAATATAGCTCGCTCTATGGGGTTATCTATAATAATAATTTCTAATATATTGCTTGTTCAAGTTAATAGTTCTAATAAAGATTTTGCATATAAATCATTTATATATCTAAAAAAGGATCCAGTAATGTGGTTAGCAATAGGTGGAACAATTTTAGGGTTAGCTGTAATACTTTATTCACCACTTTCTAGTTTTTTAAGTTTAGCAGCACTTAGTATAAAACAATTAGGTACAGTTGTGATAATATCAATAATTTCAGTAATGTGGTATGAAATAGTGAAACTATTCAATAAAATAAAAAAATATTAAAAGTTTCTTTATAAGAACTGCTTTAAAATAGAAATTAAATTCTGTTTTAAGGCAGTTTGTTTATTTTATATAATTAATTTAATGTTATAATTAAAGGAAAAAATAAATACAATTATATTACATATATGTAAATGTGTTTCTTAAAATAGAAAGAGGGGAAATTATGATGTTAGTAGGTACTTTTGGGGTACTTTATACAATAATTATTTTAATTTTAACAGGATTAAGTGTGTATGCGCTAATTTTACTGATAAAAGCATTGAAAATATATATAAATAAGAATTCGTAATTTATATTCTATATGATTACAAAAAATCAAAAAACTAGGTAGAGTATATATGAAATTCTTAAATATAATTATATTATATAGGGTTCCAAGTTGACTTTTAAAATTACTTGTTCCAAAACCTGGATACCCCAAATAGTGAGACATGCTCCGAATCACTTAGAATTTAACACTGCATCTTGTATGAAAATATTTTAAAGTTATTAAATAAATTTTAAAATGCATTTATAATGTAAAACCATTATAAATGCATTTTTTAGATTAAATATATTATAGGTTTTAAACTTAAATATTAGCTTGTTTTATTGCTAGTTAACAAATTTAAATAAGATATAATTAAATTTTTATCTGTATATAGGGTTTAATTATTACTTTGAAGTTATACATTACAAGGGTCAAGTTTAAATATAAACTTCAGTATGTTATCAATTGTTAATCTATCTTCTATAGTATTATAATAATTAATAAATTTTAAAACTAACATATTGTTACATGTCAGAATCCCTAAAGATATCATTTCTAAAAGTTCATTTTTCAAGTCGTCAATTTGAGATGAATCATTTTCTTTAATAGCTATATTAAGCAGATTCTCCATAGAAGATACTAATATATTTGTAGAATTAAATTCTTTTGCATATTTTAACGCTTTATTAAAATATAGTTTGCTTAATTCGATTTTATCTAACTTAATAGCAGTTACACCTAAAATATTATATATATCTGTAGCATAACTTTTGAATTCAATGGTTTTATAATATTCTAATGAAGACACTGCTTTATCAAAGTATTTATTTAAATTTTTACTATCGTTTAGATATAGATATAATTCTAATATATTACATAAAGTAACTAAATTCATTTCAATATTATCATTACATAAAGAAAGAATAGTCTTATAAACTTTAAGAGAATCTGTATATAAGTTTTTTTCTTTAAAACAGTTTCCTTTTAACGTTAATAAGTTTATATTTCGAGTAGGATCTTTATCTAAAATAGAGTGAAAATCCTTTATAAGCAAATCTACTTCATCTAAAACTTTATCATAATCTTTTAAGTTCTTGTATGAAATTAGAGTATTATATCTAATTTTAAATTCATCTTCTAAAGGAATATTATCCATATAGGTAAAAGCTAAATTTGAAAATTTTATAGATTCATCATATCTTTTTAAGTTATTGCAACAGACAATTAGATTAATAATTAATTGAATTAAACTTAAGTTATTAAATAAATTATCATATGAATCTAATGATATTAAATAATGATTATAAGCTGAATTATACATTGAACATGATGTATAAATATTTCCTAACTTTAAATAAACATCTGCTTTTATATTTTTTAATCCATACTTATCTATTATTATTTTTACTTCTTTTATATAATTACTATAGCTATCATTTATTGCATTTATTCCTTCTAAGTTAAGCCAATTTAAAAAAGCATTACTTATATTTTTTGCTTGGTTTTCTTCAGAATCCAATAAATAATCCAATGATATGTCTTCATAACAGATATTTTTTTCAGCACATATTTTTTTGATGTTATCTATAAGAGCAATAGCTGTATTTTTATTTAGTTTAGCTTTATCAGTTTCTATCATACTAATCATATTTCTTGTTATATAGTTACCACTGAGCTCATATTGTTTTATTTTATATTTTTTGCGTAATTCTTTAAGTTTCATTCCTGGCGTAATTATTTTAGTGTTCATAGTAATACCTCCTTATCTTCTATATCATAATAGATATTTATAAAATTTTATCATAAATTTAAATTCGTTGTTAAATCCTATAACTATAGTATAAATTAAAAATTAAAAAAGTAAACAAAAAACTATTTACTTTTAGAAAAAGAAATGATATTATAAATATAAAGATTTAGAAAAAAAGTAATATTGTTGAAATAAAGGGGGAATTTTGAATGAATAAAAGAATAAAATTTATAAGTAGAGCTATTGTTTGTGCATTTTTATTTAGTTTTTGTATAAATGGGGCGTCAGCAAACATTGTTCATGCTAAAAATGCTAAACCTTTAAGTATTGATCCTAAGGAAGAAACAAAATTATAAAAGTAAGTTTTATAAACTTACCTTTCAAAATTGAAATTATCAATTTTCAGTTGTTCGTAAGTAGGTGAAAAAATGTATGAAACTTTAAATGTTTATTTGGAAAATGGACTAAGAATTTTAATGCATAAAATACCTAGGATAAAAACAATGTCTTGTGGAATTTGGATAAAACAAGGCAGTAAATATGAAACTGATGAAACTAATGGACTATCACATTTGATTGAGCATCTTATAGTAAACACATCGACTTCTAGCAATTCAGAATATAAAAAGCTAATTGATAAAATAACACTTAATGGCGTTGAATACAATGCAAGTACCACAAAAGAAACTACTTCGTTTTATTTCACAGGATTAGCAGCTATGCTACCACAATGTATAGAAGCTTTATCTCATATAGCAATTAATAATTTAGAATTTAATGAAGAAAACGTAGAGAATGAAAAAAAAGTTGTAATGCAAGAAGCAGTGTCTTTTTATTCTTCATTTAATCAAATCATAGAAAGAACAAGTCAAGCTTTATGGGGAAATTTAGATATTGGTAGAATAATTGTTGGTAATATGGATAATGTAAAAAATGCTAAATTAGATAGCATTAAAGAGATAATTAAGAATTCTTATACTCCAGAAAATGCAGTTCTAGTAGTAGTAGGAGATATAGATTATGAAAAAACATTAATGGAGGTAGAAAAGCATTTTAATGCTTGGAAAGATAATAAAACTAGAGAATACGAGGAAATAGTAAATAGTGAACCTGGAATATATTATAATTCATCTAATGGAAAAAATTCTGTTATATCAGTAGGGATTAGGATTCCTAAATATGATCCTATAAAAAAAGTTAATGTGGATATGATTTCAACTATATTAGGGAATCCTGGCTTAGAATCCAGATTAACACAAGAGATAAGAATTAAAAGGGGACTAGCCTATACGATAAATTCTTTTGTATCATATTATAAAGATAAAGGTACATTAGGTTTTACAGTAGTATGCAATGGAAATTCAGCTAAAGAAATAGTAGAAATTATAATGAAAGAACTTATGAGTGTAAAAAAACATGGGTTTACTGAACAAGAAATAGATATGGCAAAGAAAATATTAGAAACCAAAACAATATTAAGTATGAATAACTTAACATACCATTTGAAATTTCTTGGTAAAACATACTGTAGTGATAAACTATTTTCCTTAGAAAATGAAATAAGAAAATTCCAAAAAGTTAAAAATTCAGCACTAATAGAAACAATGGATCAATATTTTCTTGATAACAATTTAGGATTTGCAGGAATTGGAAGTTTTAATGTTGATGAAGTAATAAACTCCTTGAATTTTATTTAAAAGAAGGTGATTAAATGTCAGAAATTTCTTGCATATATGAGACAACACTAATTAATGAAAATGAAAAAGAAGACTTATTAGAAGGCAAAAATTTAGAAATTTTAATAGCGTTATTATCATCCACTAAAACAGCTACAGAAATATCTAAGGAATTAAATATACCTATATTTTCAACTCAACTTTATTTAAATAGATTATTAAAATGTAATTTAATAGAAATATCTAGTGTTAAAGTTTTGGATGGAAAAATAGAAAAAAAATATCAATTAACAAATACAGATATAGAATTCTTGAAAAATATTAAAATAAAAGGACAAAATAAAAACAAACTACAAATTAAACTAGCTGCAAATAAATTCTCAAATTTAACTAAAGATGTAATTGAAAAATTGTGTGAAAATAGGGATCATCCATATAAAATAAAAGCACATTTTATTAAAGCAGACAAAGAGAAAATGGAGGAATTTAAAATAGAACTGGAAAACCTTTTTGAAAAGTTTGAAAATTCAGAAAATAAAGATGCAAAAGATACGTATACATTTATAAGTACATTTGCACCATATAGGAGTTTAAAGGAGAGTGAGTAGTTATGAGTGAAAACATTAAAAACAAAATAAAAGATTCTAATGGGTGTTTTAAAAATGAAAAATTAAATGAGAAAGATAAAGAAGGCATATTAAGTATAACTGAAGAGGAAGTTAATATAAATTTAGAAGAGGAAAACAATGGGATTGGGTGTGAGATTAAAATAGAACCATAAATTTATATAAATAGTTATTTAATTTTTAAAAAAGTAATCTAAAATCAACACAAATTTAAATTGATGTTGATTTTAAATAATAAACATATTAATGAAAGTGGGGAAAATATAATGGAAAAAGAAAAAAATATAAAATTGAATTCATCAGATTTAAAAATTGAAAACGGTAAGGTAATTATTGAGTCAGAGGAATTAACTAATGTTTTAACAAATCAAGAATTAAATTTAGTAGGGGAAGATGATTTTTTAGAAGAAGAAAGTAATGCATCAAGTGATATTCATGTTCATGTTCACCTTTAAAAATTAGCTTTAAAAATTAGCTTTAATATTATATTTGGTATTAGAATCACATTTAAACTTATGTGTTTCAAGATTGTTCATTCCAAAAGAATAAATGTATTCTAAAAAAACTAACTGTAATAAATGTAAAAACAATGTTATTTCACTAGAATATTATAATGTTTAAGTTTGTTGTTAGTCCTAATTATATATATTAAGGAAAGTGGGGAATTATGATGGAAAAAAATAATGATAAAAAAGTAAAATTAAATTCATCAGATTTAAAAATTGAAAACGGCAAGGTAATTATTGAATCAGAGGAATTAAGTAATGTTTTAACAGACCAAGAATTAAACCTAGTAGGGGAAAATGATTTTTTAGAAGAAAGTAATGCAAGTGATATTCATATTCATGTTCATATAGATTAGTCAAAATGGTAAGTTAAGTGAAAAATACAATTAATAGAGGGGGAAAATATAATGGAAAAAGAAAAAAATATAAAATTAAATTCATCAGATTTAAAAATTGAAAACGGTAAGGTAATTATTGAGTCAGAGGAATTAACTAATGTTTTAACAAATCAAGAATTAAATTTAGTAGGGGAAGATGATTTTTTAGAAGAAGAAAGTAATGCTTCAAGTGATATTCATGTTCATGTTCATCTTTAAAAAATAGTAAAGTTATAGTTAGATTTTAAGTATTAATAATATTATATTATATGTGATATAGGAGAGATAAAAATGGAAAAAGAAAAAAATCAAAAAGTAATAAATAAGGATTGTGAAAAAATAGAAGAAAGTTTAGAAGTAACTGATACAGGAATTGACTTAGAGAATGAAGAAAGTAATGCAGTTGTTCTTGGTATATCTATGAGTGACTAATAAATAGTATAACACAAGTATAACACATGTAAAAATTTACATGTGTTATACTTAAAATTTAGGAGAAAAATCAATGAAGATTTTGTATATGGTTGAACCCAATAACCTTCCTATTACATTTAGAAATCCTGGAGAGTGGATACAATACGAAGAAATTAATGATAAAATAGAAATTGACAATTTAAATATGAAATTTTGGAATTTGATATGTAGTAATACATTTATTAATATCTTAGAAGATAATAATACTCTAGATATTGATAATGCATACTCTTATTTAGATAATGCTAAAAAATCATTAATAAATCTTAAAAAAAATAATACTTATAACAGTTTAGAAACATATACTAAAAACATCATACCATTAATTAAATATACGGAACAAATCAATTCATTAAATTTAGATTTTTATTTAAATATTTTAAATGGTATAAGAGCACTAGATGTAAATTATAATAATTTAAAATCAATTTTAAACTATTGTAAAAAGCAAACAACATTATACAAATTAATAGAGTCTTGTTTAAATGATTTTGATAAAGAGACAGACTTAGTTTTAATGAAAGTAAATTCACCATTTAGTTTATTAATTTCAATTTTAATAGCAAAAATAATTAAAAGAAAAAGTAATGCTCATATTTGTATTATAGAAAGTTCATATGAAAATTTTGCACTAAGTAATATTAAGGATCTTCTGTATGACGAAGATGAGTTTTTTAACATATTTGACACTATTGTAGATGGAATAGAAGATAAAGATAAGATAGTAAGTTCACTAATATGTGAGTTGAATATAGGAAATAAATTCAAAGGATTTGTAAAATTAAGCGATTTAAAACAAAATATACCGACAACTAATACAAGAATGATTCCATATGTAGAAGTCTTTACACCTAATACTGTATTATCAACTAGATTACTAAATTGTAGTTGTTATTGGAAAAAATGTTCATTTTGTGCTCAGAACTTAAAATATAATAACTCAATTGGTGATGTAAAACTAAATGAAATTATGACAAGGATTGCTTGTTATATAAATTCAGGATATAAAATTATAAATTTTACTGATGAAGCAGTTTCGCCTCAATTCTTAGATTCTTTTAGTAAAGAAATCTTAAGACAACATATAAAGTTTAGTTGGGTTTGTAGGTGTCGATTAGAAAGTTCATTATCAAAGGAACTTTTGCATCTTATGAGAGATGCAGGATGTAAGGAAATACTATATGGTGTAGAAAGTATTAGTCATAAAGTCTTAAAATTAATGAATAAACATCCTAATAAAATGGATAACACTTCAATTAAAGAAATTTTAAGAAATACTTATAGTGCTGGAATTAGGGTTCATGCTACAATAATAGTGGGGTTCCCAGGAGAAGAAATAAAAGATGCAATTGATACAGCAAATTTTATTAAGAACATTTTAAATGATATGAAAAATTCAGTTTGTTGGATTAATCAATTTACTTTATTTAAAAATACAGTTGTATATAATAATTCTGATTTATATAATATAAAAATTGATTATAATAACAACCCATTAGATTCTATTTATAGCTTTGATTATTTAGAAGGTGATTATACAAATAAAAAAGTATTAATAAATACAATAAACACAGTAAGTAATCAAATATATAATGGATTGGGATGGAAAAACTTTAATAATAATAAATTAATATTTGAAATTATGAGGATATATTTTTCTACATCCCATGGTTTTATTTTAAAAGAAAATGAAAGGCTATCATCAAATGATATAGAAAAAGTATTAAATAGACTAAATGAAATTTTAATTTGAACTTAAATAATTGTATTTCTAATTAAATAAGTAGGTGAAAATATGGAAAATATTTTATTTGTAAATTCTATCCAAGGAACTGGTGGGGCAGATCAATTTTCATTAGGACAATTAAGTTTAGCAACTATATTAAAAAATGAGGGTTATAATGTTAATCTAATTGACTTTGATTATTTATACAATAAAAACAAATTAGTTGAGAAAGAAAACTCTATAGAAGAAATGGTAGATTATATATTAAATTTTAATCCAAATTTAGTGGGATTTTATACTATGTGTAATTCTTATCATATTTCTTTAGAAATAGCCAAACAATTAAAAGAAAAAAAGGAATCAATTAAAATAGTTTTTGGAGGTCCACATGCTTCGCTAACAGGTGTAGAATCTATGAAAAAATTTTCTTATATAGATGTAATAGCTGTTGGTGAAAGTGAAAAAACTATTGTGCCTATTGTAAAAGCTCTATTTTCCAATTCAAATTTTGAAAATATTGAAGGAGTAATATATAGAAAAGATAATGAAATTGTCCATAATAAACAAACTAATTTAATAAAAGATTTAGATTCATTACCTTTTTTAGATTTTTCCCTTATTCCAATAGAAGATATAAAAGTAATGCCATTAGATGTTGGAAGAGGCTGCCCTTTTGGTTGTACTTACTGTTCTACAAAAACCTTTTGGAAAAGATTTTTTAGATTAAAAAGTCCTAAGCGAATAGTTGAAGAAATTAAATATATAAACTTAAAATATGGAATAAAAGAATTTAGTTTTGTTCATGACTTATTTACCGCGAATAAAACTAAATTATCAGAATTTTGCGAATTAATTTTATTGGAAAAAATAAAAATAAACTGGAGTTGTAGTGCACGATTAGATACCCTAAATGAAGAACTGATAAAAAAAATGTATGAGTCTGGATGTAAATCTATTTATTTAGGTATAGAAACAGGGTCTCCAAGAATGCAAAAAATAATAAATAAAAATTTAAATTTATCCTGTCTAGAAGAAAAAATTAAAATATTAAAAAAGTACAAAATTAACATAACAACATCATTCATATATGGTTTTCCAGAAGAAACTTTAGATGATATTGATAAAACATTATCCGCTATTAATGAAGTAAGAAAATTGGAGGTGAAAAATGTTCAGTTACATCTACTTTCTATTTTACCTGGAACAGAGCTTTTTGAAAAATTAAAAGATAATTTAATGCTAGCATCAGCTTTTTCAGATATAACAGGTGTAAAAGAATTAGGAAAAGATTATAGAGAAATTATCACTGAAAATCCAATGATTTTCCCACAATATTTTGACTTTTACAGTGATATAAGAGAAAATTTAAAATATTTAGATAAATTTATAAATATTTATCATGTTATGTTATTTAAACATTTGCCTAAAACATATGAATTTATAATGAAATATTATAATGATTCTATCTTGAAATTATTTATTGAGTTTAAAGATATCAATGCAAATAGTTTGGAAAATTTGTATGATAATGGAAATTGGCCAATACAAAAATTTGTTGATAAGAACAAATTAATAATAAATTATATAAATAATTGTAATTTTGGCAAATATACAAATTTTATAAGGGAAATGGTTAAATTTGAAACTAATATAGTGGAATTTATGTATTTTGATGATAAAGAAGAAATTATACTAGATTATAATTTTGATGTATTTAATGCAAAAAAATCACAGTTATCAACATATGTTAAAGAACCTGAGCCAATAAAAATAATGTTTACTAGAGTAAAAGAAAAAAATATAAAAGTTAAAAAAATTTCGTAATATTAATTATTAAATTTTAAAAACATTTAATAATTAATATTGCTTTAAAATGGAGGGATTACTGCAAATGAATGTGAAATTATTTAAAAAGAAAGATTTCCTATTGCTTATGTTAGGTAAGCTTGTTTCATTAATTGGAAGCGAAATGCAAAGTTTTGCTCTATCCCTATATGTTCTAGCTATTACTGGTTCTGCAACTAAGTTTGCTTCAGTTGTTGCAATAACAGTTATACCTAAGATTATACTAGGACCAGTTGCAGGAGTTTTTGCTGATTGGTTTGATAGAAAGAAAATAATAGTATGTTTAGACTTTATAAATGGAATAATTATTGGTATATATGCTATTCTATTTTTTATAAATGGAGAACTTTCAATGCTAAGTATATATTTTTTAACTATAACACTTGCAACTATTGAATTATTATTTCAGCCTGCAATTTCAACAGTCATACCTAGCATTGTTCAAGAAGAAGAACTTGTGGCAGCAAATGGTGTAAATTCTACTATAATGAATATTGGTTTATTAATTTCTCCATGTATTGCAGGTATATTGTTCGGAATAAAAGGATTACAATTGGTACTGATAATAAATTCTGTAAGCTTTATATTATCAGCGATAAGTGAAATGTTTATAAATGTTCCAAAGACTAATAAAAAACCTGAAAAAATTAACTTTAAAGCCTTTAAAAAAGATTTTTCAGAAGGTCTTAAATTTATAAAAGAAAGAAGTATTATTAAAGCTGTAATAAAGTTAGGAATGATTTTAAATTTTGCCTTTGGTTCATTTGTATCAGTGGGGTTATTATATATTAGTAAAGAAATTTTAAAAGTATCTGACTCCCAATATGGGATGATGCAATCCCTTTTAGTTATAGGAATGTTTTTAGCACCAGTTGTTTGTACGTTTATGTGCAGAAAAATGACATTAGGAAAGATAATGTTTAAAGGGGTACTTATTTCTTCATTAATGGTATTTTTAATATCAATGTGTGCAACCAATATAGTAGTTAAATTCTTCTCAAGTAATTTAATTTTGTTTGGAATAATAACTATGTTATGTATATTGTTTATAACTATGATATCTGCAGTTAATATGGCATTAGCTATTTCTATTCAAAAACAAGTTCCTATAGAATATTTGGGAAGAGTATCCACAGTAATGAATTCATTATTAATGGCAATATCACCATTAGGAACAATGGTTTTTGGAATGCTCTATGATAAAATACCAGCTTATATGGCAGTCTTAGTCTGTGCTAGTATAATGTTTATAGCAATAATTGCTTTAAGAAAAAGTTTATATGCTGGAGATGCACAGGATGTTCAAATTTTATCAGAAAAGGAAACAATTTATGAAACTTAATTAATTATAAGGAACAAAATGAATACTATGTGGTATCATAAATATAACTAAATTGTATTTTAATAGGAGGATAGATTTATGAAATATACTGCTTTAAAGTTATTTTTCTTATCATAGCAGAGGTTGCTATGATAAAATAAGTTAACTTTTAAAAAATATTTTAAAAGTTTTATTTCACTATAGTAACCTTTTCCCTAACTTTTATATTATTTATAAAAAGGAGAAAAGTTATGGCTTATATTAAAGCAGGAGATGTATTACCAAGTGAAATAATAAAACTAATTCAAGAATATATAGATGGAGATTGTATTTATATCCCAAGAAAGTTTGAAAATGAAAAATCCTGGGGTGAAAAAAATGGTACGAGAAAATTTTTACAAACTAGAGATTCTGAAATCTACAATATGTATTTAAAAGGTGCTACTATTAATCAATTAGTGGACATATACTTTCTTTCGGATAAAAGCATAAGAAGAATAGTTCATAAAGAAAAGAATAAATTTTAACTTAAAATTATTATAAAAGGTTATATAAAGGCCAGTCCATAAGATAGCTCCTTAATATTAAGGAGCTATCTGGGGCTGGTTTTAAAGTTAGATAAAATTTAAAGTTTATATTTTTATTAAGTCTTATAAAAATAATATTTAAAACGTTACAAAAGGTTTAAATATTATTTAGTGTTGAAAATGGTTTTTCAACAATTTATTTAACAATGATTTAATATAATATATTTAAGGCATATTTATATGGCTAATTTTAATAAGATGTTAGGGTGTGAGAAAAGATGAAAAAATTTCTAACTGTTATAATAGCATTTATGTTAATGTTTACTTATGGATGCAGTAAATCTTCAAATTCTATACCTAAGCTCTCTTCACTGCCAAAGTATGAACAAAATATAAATTCACCATATCAAGTAGATGTGAGAGATAAAGATTTATCTGAATTGGATTTAACTAATGAGTTAAATAATTTAGAACATGCAGTCTTTAACACTTCTACAAAGTGGACTAAAAAGCTTCCAAATGAATATAATCCTAAAAAAGTATTAGAATATGGAAAAAATCCAGGATTAGGATTAAAAAGTATTCACAAAAAAGGAATTAATGGAGAAAATATAGGAATAGCTATAATTGATAAGAAACTTTTAAAAGATCATAATGAGTATAAAAATAATCTTCAAGATTACAAAGAAATTCATAATCTTGAAATGAATCTTAATATGGATGGAGCAGCAGTAGCTTCTATAGCTGTAGGAAAAAATATAGGGGTGGCACCAAAAGCAAATTTATACTATGTGGCAACTGATTGGGAAGATATAAGTTCACAATCTGATGGAGTTCAATACAATTTTATTTGGCTAGCTGAATCTATTGATTATATAATAGAAATTAATAAAAGTTTAGATTCAGATAAGAAAATTAGGGTTATATCAGCTTCAGTAGGAATAAGTGAAAATCAAAAAGGATATAAGGAGTTTATGGAAGCTGTTGACAGAGCAAAAGAAGCAAATATATTTGTAGTAACACCATATTTAAACAAGACCTATGGTTTTGGATATGATGGACTAGGAAGAGAAATTTTACAGAATCCAAATGAAACTTCATCCTATAATATAAATGAACAGTGCAGAAAAGCATTCTATGAAGAAAAAGGAGAACTTTACAATAATAAGGCTGAAAAGTTAAAATATAATGAAATATTATTGGTGCCAATGGATTCAAGAACAGTAGCAAGTGAGACTGGTAAAGATGACTATGTTTTTTATCCTTGTGGTGGATGGAACTGGTGTGCACCATATATTTCAGGATTATATGCTTTGGCATGTCAAGTTAACCCAGATATGACACCAGATTTATTTTGGAAAACAGCATTAGAAACTGGAGATAGTATAAAAATACAAAACGATGAAAATCAGTATGAATTAAAAAAGATTGTAAATCCAGAAAAACTTATGAATAAATTAAAAGAAAATAAGTAAAAGCTTTTTAAGTTAGATTGTAAGAAGAAGTATCTTACTTCTTCTTTTTTTGTGAAATTTAATAATGCAATAATCTAAAACAATTTAGGTATACAACTAATCTATTTTATATAAATTTGCAAAACAAATTATATTATTAGGTTAAAAAATGGATTAAAGTTTAATCTTAAAATATTAAACTGTTACCTTTTAGCTCTTAATTAATTGTAGTTGTACTTATTTTTTCTTAACTGATAACAAAAATTTAATGAATAAATTTAAGTCTGAATTTGCAGCTCTATAGGTAGTCTCAACTTTAGTTAATAACTGTTTTTAAGATTTAAATAGTCAAAGCTAAATGCTAAAATATGTATAAAGTTTTTATTTTAGGGAGGCTTTTTTATGAATATTGAATTTAGAAAACCAAATAAGTATGATGGAAAAGACATAGCTACATGGAGATATGAAGGTATTTATTCATTTTATGACAATGATAAAACAAAAGAAAAACAGCAATGGGCATTAAATATACATAATGAAAAAGATACATTTGTTATGTATAATGAAGAAAATAAATTAATAGGAAATTGTTGTTTCTATTTTGATGATGATAACGTAAAATTTAATTTTGGGGTACAAATGAGACCAGACTTAACTGGAAAAGGAATGGGTGATGAAGTATTAAAATTTATACTCAAATTTGCTAAGGAGAACTACAAATTCAATGAAATATATTTATTAGTTGCTAAATTTAATAAAAGAGCAATAAAACTATATAGTAATTTAGGATTTGAAATTTTAGAAGAATTTATATGGAATGTAAATGGAGAAGAAACAGAATTTATAGAAATGAAGAGATTTTTGTAAAAATAAGTAAGTGTAATAGATGTAGATTATTAAATTGTTTTCATAATATTTCCTTATTAAAACACCTTTTTTAGTGGAATACTATTTAAAAGTAAAAAAGAAAGGGTGTTAAATATGATTTCATCACCAGGAAGAAGATTTTTGGCTTATATTCTTGATATTTTAGTCAGTTTTATATTAGCACTTATAATAAGCCTTTTTATAGGATTGCCTAGTATATTTATAGCAGATACTGAAAATATAAATAGCTTTTTTAGTGGATTATATGCAGTTTATATAGGGGTATTAATATTATCTACAATAATAATACAATTTTACTTTTGGAGTAAAAGTACTTCAATGGGGAAAGCAATTTTGAAGATGAAAGTTTTAGATAAAAGAACTCATCAACCAGTGGGATTTTTGAAGATGGTTTTAAGAGAATTAATTGGAAAACAGGTATCAGGATTGTTTTTTGGTTTAGGCTATATATGGATATTTATTGATAGAGATAATCAAGCATGGCATGATAAAATATTTGACACTATAGTTGTTGATCAATAAAAGTATATGTTTTTTTAGACTACCTAATGTTAGGTAGTCTATTTTTATATAATAAATTGTAAACAATGTAAATATAATATTAGATAATATAAAATAAAATTTTAAAACAACGATAAATATAGATAACATAAAAAATATTTTAATATTTGGGAGGGGAGAATTGTGAGAAAAAAGAAAATACGTACATTAAAAACAGAATTAATTGTAATGGTTATTTTAACAAGTATTATTCCTATTTGTCTACTTGGATTAGGGTTAAATAAAGCTCAATATTCTGCATCAAAAACTGTTTTTATAAATGAAACTTATAAAAATATACTATCAGTTGAAAAAGAGATTGAAACATTAGTTTTAAAAAATACAGAATTTATAGAAATTTTATCACAGGATCCATATATAATAGATAGCTTTAAAGAAGATAGCTTTAAGGAAAAAACGTTAAAGGTATTTAAAAGTATAAAAGATAATAATGAAAATGTGTCTTCTGTATATATGGGGTCAATTAAAGGAGAAACATTATTATATCCTAAAAAGGAGCTATCAAATTATGATCCAAGAACAAGGCAATGGTATATAGATGCACAAAATTCAGAAAGCATAGCTATTACTCCACCTTATTTAGATGCGTTCACATCAACAAATATAATAACTATATCAAAAAAAATTACTAATGAAAAAGGAGAAATACAAGGTGCTTTAGCTATAGATATACAGCTTTCTAAGTTATCACAAATAGTTTCTAATTGTAAGATTGGTAATAATGGATTTTTAATTGTTGCATATAATGACGATAATATAATAGCTAGCAGCAAAGAAGAATTTTTGATGAAAAACTTATCTCAAGAGAGTTATGGTGAGAATTTAAAGTCTATAAAAGATGAATCTACAATGAATTTAAATGGAGAAAATTATACTGTAAAAAAATTAGAAAACAAAAACACAAATTATTCATTATATGGGTTTATATCAAATGATGATATATATAAACTAACTCTTTCAAATATTAAATTCACTATTATAATAACAATGTTAATATTTATAATAGCTATAATATTAACGGTTATCTTCTCTAGAAAGATAACTAAAGCATCTAAAATAATAGTAGATGTTTTATATAATTGTAAAAATGGGAATTTTAAAGAAAAAATTGATACATCTAAAATTGACAATAAAGAGTTTTTGGAGATTGCTAACGGAACCAATATGATGATAGAAGATATAGTTTTACTTTTAAATAATGCATTTAATACATCTAAAGAAGTTTATGATAAGTCTAATGAATTAACTAGCATATCACAGGAATCAGACAATATAAGTAGTAATATAGCTCAAGCTATGGGGGAAATATCAAAAGGAGCAATAGAACAATCATCATCATTAGAAAAAACTGTTAATTTATCTTTAGAATTAGGTGATAGAGTTAAAGCATCTGTTGAGTATTCTCAAGAAGTAATAACAAAGTCTAATAATACAATGGATTCTGTTAAAAAAGGTAAACAAGTAATATCACAACTTAAAGATATGCAAAATGATATTACAAAAAATATAGAATTGACAGTGGAACGTTCAAAAATATTACAAGATAATTCTCAAAAAATAAATATTATATTAGATACTATAAAATCTATAACAAGTAGAACTAATTTATTAGCATTAAATGCAAGTATAGAAGCAGCAAGAGCAGGGGAAAGTGGTAAAGGATTTGCAGTTGTAGCAGAAGAGATAAGAAAGCTTGCAGAACAATCATCACAATCAGCTTCTGAAATTGAAAGTATAATAAAATTGAATATTAATGATATAGATAAAGTCGTAAAGGATATTAATAATACCAATATAACTATAAATAAAGGAAATGAGAATGTGGAAAGTACATTTGAAGTGTTTACAAATATAAATATGGAAATATCAAATCTAAAAACATTGATAAATCAAGTAAATGATAATTTAAAACAAATAAATGTGGCTAAAAATGAATTTATTGAAAATATTCAATCTATATCAGCAGTTTCAGAAGAGTCTGCAGCAGCAACAGAAGAAGTATCAGCAGCTACTGATGAACAAAATATAAAAATGAAAACTCTACTTAATTATTCAGAGGAACTTAAAAATATATCTAAAAAGTTACATGAAATAATAGAAAAATTTGAAATATAAAGGTAATAACAAGTGGCTATATTAGAATGAAAAAACTTATTCTAAATATAGTCACTTTTCTACTTTAGATAATATAAACTTCATTAAATAGATAGCATAAATTCTATTTATTTAAAATATAGTTTAAAACGTTAATTGAATAAATTGTAATTTTATAAAACATTATGTAAAATAATTATATAATTTACAAAAATAAGGGGGCATAATTAAATGAACAATTACTTATCAAATGCAAAAAAAGAAGTTTCTATGGCTTTAATAATTAATTTTGGTATTACAGCTTTAATGGGGATTATATTAGTGGTAGCGTATAAAAAAATACCAACAATGAGTACTTATGATTTTGCAGTGGTTCAAATGCTGTATCCAGCCTTTGCTACAATCATTACAATTAAATATTTTAATAAAGGAAAAATTGATAAAGAATTAAATATATTTTTCAATGTATTTATTGCAACTACTATAGTTTCTATCATTTCATTACTAGTATGTACTTTTTTCTTTAATGATAATCCTAAAATTTTAAGCTGTATTATACAGGGTATTGTTACTATATCCAATATCATTTTTATCATGCTTATATTTTCCAATGAAAATAATTCCTTTAAAAGATTTAATTTGAAATTTACTAAAAATTTTAAAAAAGTTGTTATAATTTTATTAATTTTTATAAGTTTATTTATGATAACAACGTGTATAGCTCTAGTACATGATAATAGTACTACTTTTAAGTTTTCTACCTTAATTATACATCTAATTACTTTACCAGTTTTATTAGTTTTTAATTTATTTTTTGAATTTATTATGTTTTTTGGAGAAGAATTTGGATGGAGGGGATATCTTCAGCCAAGATTACAAAGTATTTTTGGAAAAAGATTAGGAGTTTTAATATTAGGAGCAATTTGGGGAATATGGCATTTGCCGCTTTGTTTTACATTATACAGTCCAGAAACACCAATATATTGCGTTATAGCACATATAGCCCATTGTATACTTTTAAGTATATTTTTAGGATATGCATATATGAAAACTGAAAATTTATGGGCACCAATATTAATTCATTTAATAAATAATAATTTTGCAGGAATTTTTAGTAGTGGAAATTACGAAGCAACTTTTGAATTAGAAACATTATTAGTAGGAATAGCAATTAATGTTATTATTTTTGTACCGTTCATATTTACTAAAGAATATAAGAAAGATATAGGGAAACAAGCTCAAATTTAAATTTATTCAATAACTTTAAAGTATTTTTATACAAAATATAGTGTTGAATTCCAAGTGATTCAGAGCATGTCTCACTATTTTAGGTATCCAAGTTTTGAAATGGATAATTTTAAAAGTAAAATTGGAATCCTATAATAATACCCAAATAAATATTTAATCATTTACATGTGTAGATATAAATACTTTTATCACACTAAAAATACACATGAAATCCTTATTATTAGTTGAGAAATATATTTAATTAGAAATTAAGATTTAGGAAAAAATTAAATAAACAATTTAAAAAATCAATTGAATTTATTGTAAAAAGGTGAAATTTTATGTAAAATAGTTATATAGTTGATACAATAAAATAAGGGAGCGTGATTCAATGAACAACTATTCATCAAATGTAAAAAAAGAGATTTCTATAGCTTTAGCAATCAATTTTGCTATTACAGCTTTAATTGGAATCATACTTTTTGTACTATATGAAAAAATACCTTCAGAAAGCATTCAGTATTTTGGTGCAGTTCAAATGCTGTATCCAGCCTTTGCTACAATTATTACTATAAAATATTTTAATAAAGAAAAGCTTAGCAAACCGGTAAATATATTTTTTAATATTTTTATAGCAACTACTATAATTTCTATTTGTGCTTTATTTATATGTACTTTTTTCTTTAGTAATAATCCTAAAGTTTTAAGTTTTACTATCCAAGGTATTATTGCCATAGCTAGTGTTGCTTCTTCTATTGTTATATTTTCTAACAAAAATAAAGATTTTGAAGGTTTAAATTTAGAAATTGGTAAAAATTTTAAAAAGGTTGTTATAGTTTTATTGATATTTGTTGGTCTGTTTATAATAAGGGCAGGTGTAAGTTTAATAGTGCAGCCGGATGATTCTTTTAAAGTTTCAACTTTAATTTTCACCTTAGTTTTTCTACCTTTAAGCTTATTTTTTAGTGTAGTTTTTTCTTTCATTATGTTTTTTGGAGAAGAATTTGGATGGAGAGGATATCTTCAACCAAGATTACAAAGTATTTTTGGAAAAAAACTAGGAGTTTTAATATTAGGGCCAATTTGGGGAATATGGCATTTACCACTTTGTTTTACATTATATAGCCCCAAAACACCGATACATTGTGTTATATTTCATATAGCCTATTGTATACTTCTAGGCATATTCTTAGGGTATGCATATATGAAAACTGAAAATTTATGGACTCCAATATTAATTCATTTAACAAATAATGCTGTAGCAGTTGCTCTTTCTGGTGGAAGTTATGAATCCAACTTTACATTGAAAACACTATTATTGGGAATAGCAATTAATGCTATTGTTTTTGTACCATTTATATTTACTAAAGAATATAAAGAAAATAATAATATAACGACAAACATGTAAATGTTTTAAAATTAAATTCTATAATATTTTGCAAAAAATAGCTCTAAAGATTTATTAAAATAAAATAAGTCTTTAGGGCTTTAAACTTTCATATATTATACAAATAAGTATTGTAAAAAGGGGAGTTTGATAATTATGAAAAATATAAAGAAAAATAAATTAACCACTATTTATGTATTAATTTTAATAATAATTCCATTAGTAGGAACCATAATTTATAAAAATACTAATTTCTATGTTGGTTCAGATAGGTACTTATTATGCAAGAATGCAGGTGAACGAAAAGTTAGGTTGCTTGAAGATTTAAATAATACATCAAATGGAATAAACTTTGATTTTAAGGACTTTACAGGTATCTGGGACTTTATAGAAGTGACTTCTAAAGAAGATGAGAGAATAACTATAGATGATAGTAGTAAAATTTATAAGGGCAAATGTTATACTGTAATTTTAGATTCTGATTACAATATAATAGCTAAAAATAATGAGTTAGATAAGAAATCCACTATAGAATTTGATGCTATAAAAAATAAAAAGTACTTTGTTAGAATAGTTGGGAAAAATGCCAATGGGGTTCTCGATGTGAAAATAAATGGTAATGATAATGTAAATATATCACATAGAGGTTTTTTTGATTAAAGTTTCATTCTAAAATGTAAATATTTTCAATCATTGTATAGCATTTTAGCACCACTTTCATAATTTTTATCTAATATTAGATTTATAAATTTTTAAGTTTCTATTATATAAGTATATTAAAGAATCAATTGTTAGCTTGTATGTTGTTAGGAAAAAATAAAGAAAATAAAAAAATTATAGTAAAATAAATAGTCTTGAATATTTTAGGCGAAGATGAAATTAATGTTATAATTATAATATAGGATTTCAATTGTAAAATTAAAATATAGAGGATGGGGAATTTATGATGAATAAAGAAAATTTAAATAAAATCAAGACAGATATTGATAATTATTTTAACAATCTATCAGAAGATGATAAGTTTAGTGGAGAGATATTAGTTTCAATTAAAGGAGAAAAAATAATTAGTAAAGCATTTGGTATGGCAAATTATGAGTTAGATGTACCTAATACGACTAGAACAAAATTTCGTATTGGATCAGTAACAAAACAATTTACAGCTGCAGCAATACTACAATTATATGATAAAGGATTATTAGATATAAATGATACTTTAGATAGGTATGTTCCCAACTATCCTAAAGGAAATAAAGTAACTATTCACCATTTATTAACTCATACATCAGGGATATTTAATCATACTAGTATTAAAGGGTTTGTAGAAAGCATTATGAAAAATCCTCATAATGCTGAGAGTCTTATTGAAGAATTCAAAGACTGTCCTTATGATTTTGAGCCAGGAACTAAACATCTATACTCAAACTCAGGGTTTATTCTATTAGGATACATAATAGAAAAGATTTCTAAAAAAAGTTATAAAGAATATTTACAAGAAAATATTTTTGACAAACTTTTAATGAATGATTCTGGTTATGATGATCATATTGAAGTCATTAAAAACAGAGCAAGTGGTTATGCTCTAAAAGAAGATGAAAAAACTCTTTTAAATTGTGATTTTATAGATATGACTATACCATATGCTTCAGGCTCATTATATTCTACTGTAGAAGATTTATATCTTTGGAACAACGGACTATTAGAAGGCAAAGTTATTAGTAAAGACTCGTTAAATAAAATGTCTAGTAAGTATGCTGATGCTGGAAAAGAAGGATACTATGGGTATGGACTATTTATAGATGAAATAGAACTTGGGGGGAAAGTTAGGAAAAAAGTATATCATGGTGGAGGTATACCGGGATTTTTTTCAGAGAATGATATTTTCCCAGATGATGATATACAAGTAATTATGCTAACTAATATAGCCACAATGAAATTTGCGCCTAAAATAGATGCAGTGGAATCAATTATTTTTAAATATATACAATAATAAGCTTACGTTATCCAAATACCATGAAAATTCATGGTATTTTTTAGTGTATTTATTGTTATATAGGATTTAATCATGAAGTAATATTGAAAAAGTAAATATAACATTGTAATTTTATCGTCGTTTTATTCATATATATAATTTAATACATATTTAATAAAAATAGGGGGATTTAAAATGAGTAAATTAGATACTGAACCAACTCCACCGGATTATATGGGCGTTGCACCTGGCTGTCTGGGGTTTATTATTGGGGGTATATTCTCCTTACTAATTTTGTTCGTGGATTCCATACAAGAGAAATTTTATAACTTCTTTTGTTATGATTTAGGGCTAAGCGATGGATCATGGAAAATTATAGTTATAATCTTAATCATAATTCCTCCAATTATAATTCCTACAATTTGCTTATTAATAAACTTTACATTAAATAAGACTATATATAAAACTAAATTTGAAAATAGACTAAAAGAGTATAACATCAAACTAGAAAAATATAATTTAGAAAAAGTATTAAATGAGCAAATAATAAAAAACGGTGTACCTGAAACAGCAAAGATAGTTATTTGTAACAGATTTTCCTTGATAAAAATGATTAATAACACTGAATTATATGTATGGATTAAAGATGATAAATTATGTTTTGCTAATAAATATCATTCTATAATAATAAAATTATTAGAAATTCATAGAGATGATATTTTACATTTTTTAAAACAGGATAGAGGAATTCATAATAAAATAATAACATCAAAGGATTCTCAATCTAAAAAAGAGGATATTACACTGGAATTTATTAATAATAATAAATATGAGCAGTTGTTTTTTCATATATCAGCCTATGATACACTAAAAGATTTAATTCCTGAAAAAGAAATACAATTTGTTAATGATAAAAATAATTCTCAGTTAATAGATAATTGCACCACAGTATATGAAAAACTTAGAGAATTGTCTAGATTAAAAGAAGAAGGAATTTTAACAGACGAAGAATTTACTGAAAAGAAAAAAAAGTTGTTAAGTGAAGTTTAAATTTATTTGATAGAATACTTTAATTTTGTTTAACTATACTTTAAACTCATAATATGGTAAAATTTATTTGATGAATTAAATAGTTATTTTTGCGGGGGGACTACTTGTAGTTGAGAAGGTAAAACCTGACCCTTTGAACCTGACAGTTAACACTGGCGTAGGGAAGCAGCTTGTTTAAGTCTATTGAATTTGATAGAGTGCTTCTCAGTGTGAGAGCGCTCTTTTTTGAATTTAAAATAATTTAAAAGGTGGTACTCTCTATATTAATAGTTATTTTATCAGCCTTGTTAGTTTTTTATTTTTATAATAAAAAACTAACAAAAATAAAGGGAGGAAATTTTATGAAAAATGTACTTAGTATTGCAGGATCTGATTGCAGTGGAGGTGCTGGAGTACAGGCAGATTTGAAAACATTTTCAGCTCATGGAGTATTTGGAATGAGTGTTATTGTATCTGTTGTAGCTGAAAACACAAGTCGTGTAATAGATATACAAGATATTACACCAGAAGTAATTGAAAAACAGATAGATGCTGTGTTTGAAGATATTCAAGTAAGTTCTGTAAAAGTTGGCATGTTATCAACTCCACCTTGTATGAAAGCTGTTGCTAAAAAACTTTTACAGTATAAGCCACAAAATGTTGTTATTGACCCTGTAATGTATGCAAAAAATGGTTGTCAACTAATGGATACTAATATAGTAGATGAATTAATAAAAATAATTATTCCATTTGCTGATGTACTTACTCCAAACATACCAGAAGCAGAAAAAATATCTAATATGAAGATTAGTACTGTTAAAGATATGGAGATATCAGCAAAAAAAATATATAAAATGGGCTGCAAAAACGTAATCATAAAAGGTGGTTATGGCAGTGGTAATGCACTAGACATATTATATGATGGAAATAAGTTTTATCATTTTGATAATCCTCGTATAAATACAAAAAATACACATGGTACAGGTTGCACTTTTTCTTCGGCTATTGCTGCTAACCTTGCACTTGGATTGAATATTCAAGAATCAGTAAGTGAAGCAAAAAAATATGTTACTACAGCAATAGAGCATTCCTTAGATATTGGAAAAGGAAATGGTCCTACACATCATTTTTATGATTTATACAAAAATGGTCTGAAAATAATAAAAACTAAGCAACTTAAATAGCTTAATAAAATTTATAGTTAAGTTATATTAGTTTTAATTTAAAAAAATAGATGATGGTGTTTAGTTATGAAAGGAGTCTAAAAATGGATTTTAAAGCAGCTATTTTTGATTTAGATGGAACAGTATTAAACTCTATGGACGTGTGGGAAAAGATAGATATAGATTTTTTAGCGAAGCGAAATCTGAATGTTCCAGATGGATATATAAATGAAATTTGTTCTCGTAGTTTTTTAGAAGCTGCAAATTATACAATAAACTTATTTAATTTAAATGAGAAGGCTGATGATATTATTAATGAATGGAATGATATGGCTATACATGAATACAGCAATAATGTTAAATTAAAGCCTTATGCAAAGGAATATATTATATACTTAAAAGAAATTGGAATTAAACTATCAGTTGCGACAGGATTACCAACAGCACTTTTTGAACCTGCATTAAAAAATAATGGCATATATGACTTATTTGATGCTATTTGCTCAACGGATGAAGTTGAACGCGGCAAAGAATATCCAGATATCTTTCTTCTATGTGCAAAGCGTATGAAAGTGAATCCAAGGGATTGTATAGTTTTTGAAGATGTATTACCTGCTATTATAAGTTCTAAAAGGGCAGGTATGAAAGTTTTTGGTGTTCATGATAAGTATTCAGAAATGTATAAAATTGATATTAAAAAAATTGCAAACGGTTATTTGTATAATTTTAAAAATGCACCTCATCCTAAAAATAAATAGTGCTGTTTTTATATGTGATTATAGCAAGTGGATTGTGAAAATGTGTTAGTAATCAATTTTATCTATAGAATCATGTTAGCATGTTACTAAAAAAGAAATGAAATAAAGTTCAAAATTAAAAAAAATTTAGTAAACAGGTATGATAAGTTAAATATTATCATACCTGTTATTTCATAAATTTGTTTTATTTCTAGAATTTTTTATAGTGTATGTTACAAAATCAACTAAGCCAATACCACAAGATATTGCTAATGCTTTAGTAAAATTAATTTCTAACCATTTTATAAAATAACCGATAATACAAAGAAATAAAAAAACAAAAATAAATTTAATAATAATTTCTTTAATTGAACTACTCATATAATAAATCCCCTGTAATTTATTATATCACTCCTCTAACTTCCAGCTATCTTTGTAACAGCCCCAAGTATATTATTTTTTTATTTCGAACATCCAAGATACTAATAATAATTGAATTGGTATTAAAAATAAAAGTATCATCCAAGAGTATTTAAAACTTATTAATATACCAAGTACGATAAATAATGCAATAGCAAAAGTCCATAGTGCAGCACTTAATATACCAAATTTTGCAGCTCTTGTAGGATTTATATTCTCACTACTATAATATTGTGAATAATATTGAGCTTCTTTTTCAACCCAGGGCTTACTACGTTTTTTTTCAGTTAATATTAAAAATGTAAGAACAATAAGTGCTGGAATAATAAATGTTATTAAAACACTTAGCACTGTAGTTAACTTTAATTTCATTATAAAAAACATTGCTGAAATTATAAGGCCAAAGATTATAATACTAGTAGTAACACCATAAAATAAAGCTCTTTTATATGACATAGGCATATTTCGAGTAGTCTCTTGTGTTAACCCAAGAAATGTAAGCATTCCGCAAGGAATTGAAACAAATATAGAAAGGGTTCCAAGGCTAATAAATAGTTCAGTAGTAGTAGTATAATTAATAAATGCTATTATAAAACCTAGTAAAAGTATTCCCAAACAAATAGAATATCCTGCAGCATGTTTTTTAGTAAGTGGAACTTTTGAGCCAATATACATTTGACTTATAGCTTCATTCCTTTTTTGCTTTCCTAATTGATCGGCTATTTCAGTAATATCACCTAGCTCTAGTGTGGCTTTTTCAAAAGACTCATCTTCTGAAAATCCTTTATCTTGAAAATCCTTTACACGTTCCTTTAAATTTACTATAATTTCTTCTTTAAAATCATTAATCTCTTGAGTTTCTTCATATTCATAAAATAATCTATCAACATAAATTTTTTCTTTCATTATTTTTTTATTCCTCCAATAATTGATTTAATATGTATTTTGTTTTTTCCCAATCTCTTTTACTTTGTCTATAGAGTTCTTTGCCAGTTTCTGTAATAGTATAGTATTTTCGTCTACCACCTTGTGTTTCATCACCCCAATAGGATGATATGTATCCATTTTTCTCTAGACGCTTATAGCTTGAATAAAGTGTTGCCTCTTTTAATTCAAATTGATCGTTAGTCTTTTCTAAAATAGTTTTATGAATTTCATATCCATAGCTATCACATTTAAGTAATATGCTCAAAACAATTGTATCAGTATGACCTCGCAAAAGATCAGATGTAGCCTTTAAATCCAATTTGTAAACCTCCTTAATTAAATTTAAGTATAGTATAGTGCATATTACTATGATGGTCAAGGTAATGTGATTAAAAAAATAAAAAATAATTATTTTAATAATTATTAAAATAAATAAAATTCTTAGTAGACTATAAGAAAAACTTTACAATACTACTATCATGTAATACAATATAGTAGTAACTTGCAATACAATATAGCTAATGGAGGTTTGAATTTTGGGAGAAAAATCACAATTTTTTAAAGGGCTTTTAGAAGGATGCATTCTTAAAATTATAAACGATGGTGAAGTTTATGGTTATGAAATAGCAGAGAAGTTAAAAGACTATGGAATTGAGGAGGTGAGTGAGGGGACCATATATCCATTACTTTTAAGATTAGAGAAAAATGGATTTGTAAATTCGGTGAAAAAAAAATCAATTTTAGGACCTAAGAGAAAATATTATAGTTTATCTTCTTTAGGAAAAAATGAGCTAAACAATTTCTATGAAAATTGGAAAGAACTTAGAAATAGTATCAATAACATATTCGAGAATTATGAGAAGGGGAATGTATAGATATAATAGACAAAGTTTATAAATCAAGTGAAAATTTAACAAAAGAAAATGATAAAATATTTACAGATATAATTTGCTATTTAAGAGTAAGTAATCTAAGTGAATGTGAACAAGATGAAATTAGTAATGATATATTAGGAATGTTTTTAGATTGGCAAGGACAAGGAAAGTCTATAGACTACATAATTGGAAGTGATTATAAAAAATTTACAGATGATATAATCTCAGCTGTAAATCCTAAAAAATCTATTTTGGAAAAGTTAAAAGAGTACTTAACTATAATAATAGAGGGATTTTGTATAAT
This sequence comes from Clostridium sp. CTA-19, assembly GCF_054767855.1. Taxonomy (NCBI): domain Bacteria; kingdom Bacillati; phylum Bacillota; class Clostridia; order Eubacteriales; family Clostridiaceae; genus Clostridium; species Clostridium sp. CTA-19. Next base: position 58,766 of record NZ_BAAABH010000002.1, read on the forward strand.
GTGTACTATAGATTTTATTTTTTTATATTTACCTAAATTAGTAAAGGGAAATTTACATTTAAACTATAATTACACATTAGATCTATTAGTTAAAACCGCTCTGATTATTTTAGTATCCTGTGTAGCAATAAACTATATAGGAAAAAATAGTTTTACTCTCTCTAAAAAGAAATTTTCTAAATTCTCTAATTTTATATTTGGATGTAGTATAAGCGTATTAATTATTATTTTGATACTCTTATCAAAGATATTAAATAATATAACAATTATATCTATAAATATATTCTACATAATAGCAATGATTATAATTTATTGGGGTTATAAAGGAATAAAAAAATTTAAAACTATAAATATGAAATAGAATAAAATTTATGTTTAAAGTTATTTAAATTATATAATTAAAATAAAAGAGTGCCACTTAAAATATTTCTCAATTTTTAGGGCACTCTTAAAATTATAATAACATTACTCAGATAATGCTTTAATTTCTTTATAACTATTAAGATCAGTATAAAGTTCTCCTTTAATAGGATTACGTTTTGTTTTAACTATTTTATAAACATAGTATATAAATACTGCTATATTTGCTATTAGTGCTATTAAGCTTACAATAAATAATGCAGTTGAATTATGTGATGATCTAACTGCAAACTGTGATTCATCAATAAAGCCCGGACAGGTCATTGCAAACATACACCATAATGCAAGTGTTTGTGCACGATGTTGTAACCAAGCACCTTTTTTTATAAAGAAAGCAGCAAAGGTAGGAGCTAATAATAGTGCTAAACCGCAATACCATGAATGATCAGGTAAACAATTATAAGTATATGCAAAATTCCAAATATCATATGCTACAATCCAAAACCATAGCATATCAGGCCATAACATATCTTTACTTTTATCTTTACTAATACATATTCCAAACCAGCCTGTAATAGTAATAATATTTAATATTCCAGCAACTCCATTCATAATATTCCAAGGTCCACTTAAAGTCATCATTCCTTCGAATATTTCTTTATTAAGGTGTAATCCATAGATTTGAAAATCACGAGCTACTGCTTCACAAATATTAATAGCTAAAATAAGTGGTGGAAAGCATAAAACCCATTTTTTAGTACTTACATCTTTAACATGACGAATAATCCAAAAACCAATACATCCTGCAAGTGCAGAATATACCTTAGCGTAATGGAACCAGTCGTTTACACTTGTACCTTCAGTAGTTTTTGGCCATATAGCAAAAGTAAGAATTATTGGTAATACAACAAAAAGAAAAATTCCACCATATTTAGATCTACGACCTAATTCATTTAGTCCAATTAACACCAAAAATACTACTAACCACATGAGCCAACTTGTAAAAGGTAATGATTCATAAAAAAACATAAATACACCCCCTAATTATAAATTTTTAGAATCCACTTAATTATTAAGAAAATTATATTGTTCATATAATTAAAGATATGTATTGAAATTTGTAAAAATGCATATATACTGTATAGGCATTATAAATACTTATTTTTAGAAAGAAAGTTTAAATTTAGATATCTTTACTGAGAAATAAAAGTGGTGTATATTAAAATAGTTGATTTACACTTAAAACTATTTTACAAAGGATAAGAAAAGGAGAAACATGAGATTAGATAAATTTTTAGCAGAATCATCAATTGGAAGTAGAAAAAATGTTCGTATTTATATTAAAGAAGGTTCTGTAAAAGTAAATGGACAAGTTATAACAGAACCAGCAATAGATATTAATGAAAATGTGGATGTTATTGAGTATTTTGATAAATTAGTTGTTCACCCTGGAAAGGTGTATTACATGTTTCATAAACCAGCAGGATGTATTACTGCAAGAAAAGACGAAGTTAATAAAACAGTCATTGATTATTTTGATAAAGTTGACATGAATGGAGTATTCCATGTTGGAAGATTAGATAAGGATACAGAGGGATTATTGCTATTTACTAATGATGGTGATTTTGAACATCATTTAATGTGTCCACAAAAACATGTTGAAAAGAAGTACTTTTTTATAGCATTAGGTTCACTAATAGAAGATGATGTTAATAAATTAGAAAAGGGACTTTCTATAGGTAAAGATGAACCATTAACTAAGCCTGCAAAAATACATATAATTAGAAATGGAACTTATAAAGAATTTGAAAAGGAAATGGACATTAAAAAATTTTATAACATAGATTCAAATCGCTATAATCAACCAGTTGTATCTGGATATCTTATAATTTCTGAAGGGCGTAAACATCAAGTAAAGCGAATGCTAAAAGCAGTTGGATGTTATGTAATCTACCTAAAGAGGGTTTCAATTGGAGGGTTAACTTTAGATGAAACTCTAAAAAAAGGACAATATAGAGCTCTTGTAGAAGAAGAAATTCAAATGTTATTAAAAGATTTATAAATTGAAACTATTATAGATTTGAAAGGGTATGGTTTTATGAATAATGAATTTTTATATAATTTACAAGAAGATATTTTAGAAAAAAAAGGATATTACAAATTATATTTATTTTTCTATATACCAGTTTTTATAATTACTATTGAAAATATTAAATTGTATCTGTATATATTTAGAATTATTTTGTCTGGGTTAGCTTTAGTGTTTTTAACTTTAATTTATTTAAAATATAAGATGTCTAGAAATGAACATGACAATAAAGTAATTATTGGAAATATAATTTTATTTTTTGCGTTGATTCTTATATGTATATATCAAGTTGTAAAATACTTACTTTGAGTATCTACTCTTTTTATGAAATTGATTATTTTGTAAAATAATGTTATAGTTTTTAAATAGTATTAGGAAAAATTATTTAATTTAAGTATATTTTATATAATTTTTAATTTATTGTTTATATAGCTGAAAAATAGTGTATATGATTAGATTAGAATAATAAACAAGCGGTTGTTTGAGAGTGGGTGACAGATTATATGGAATCAAATGCAGTATTAATGACAAACGGATCAATAGGTAAAAAAATTATTAGGTTTGCATTGCCAATCTTTTGGGGAAACTTATTTCAGCAGTTATACAATATAGTTGATTCATTAGTAATTGGTAATTTTGTAGGAAGAGATGCATTAGCAGCAGTAAGTTCTACTGGTTCACTTATATTTTTACTAGTTGGGTTATTTGGTGGAATTTTTATGGGTGCAGGTGTTGTTATTTCAAAATACTTTGGTGCAAATGAAAAAGAAAATGTACAAACAGCAATTCATACATCTATTGCCTTTGGAATTATATCAGGAATTATATTAACTTTAGTAGGAACATTATTTTCACCTCAAATATTAAGGCTTATGGGAACCCCGGAGTCAGTGTTTCCTAATGCTGTTTTATATGTGAGAATTTATTTTGGTGGAATTTTAACAGTTGTTATGTATAACACTGCAAGTGGTATTTTTCAAGCAGTAGGTGATAGCAAACATCCACTGTACTATCTTATTGTTTCATCAATTGTAAATGTTGTATTAGATTTATTATTTGTTGCAGTTTTTAAAATGGGAATTGGTGGTGCTGCAATAGCAACTGTTATTTCTCAAGCAGTAAGTGTTGTACTAGCATTTTATCATCTTGTTCGTACAAAAGATATTTATAAAGTAACCTTTAATAAAATACGTTTAAACTTAGATATGCTTAAACAAATTCTTCACATGGGAATACCAGCAGGTATACAAAATTCTGTTATTGCTCTTGCAAATATTGTTGTGCAATCAAATATAAATTTTTTTGGTGCCGTGGCAGTAGCAGGTTGTGGTGCATATTCTAAAATTGAAGGGTTTGTATTTATTCCAATTACTAGCTTTGCTTTTTCTATGACAACATTTGTTAGTCAAAACCTTGGTGCAAAAAAATATGAACGTGCTAAGAAAGGAACATATTTTGGAATAGTTGTTTCAATTATTCTTGCAGAAGTCATTGGTATAATTTTCTTTTTAACAGCACCAAAACTTGTTGCACTTTTTAATAGTGAACCAGAAGTTATTCAATATGGTACGGCTCAAGCAAGGACAATTTCGTTATTTTTCTTTCTTCTTGCATTTTCTCATTGTGTAGCAGGAATTTTAAGGGGTGCAGGAAAAGCCATTGTTCCAATGCTTGTAATGTTGTGTTGTTGGTGTATTATAAGAGTAATTTATGTAACAGTAGCTACACATTTTATACCTGAAATAAGAATGATATTTTGGGCATATCCATTGACCTGGTTTTTAAGTTCTGTAATTTTTTTAATTTACTATCTAAAATTTAATTGGTTACATGGGTTTGAAAAGAAGTGTGAAAAAACAAGTTGTTAATACTATAGGATATTAATCATAGGCGTAAAATTAAGCCTAAAAGTTGGCAATACAGGTCTTCGTCCTTTATGGATGGAGACCTTTTTTATTATAAAAAATTAGACAAATTAAGTAAAGAAATAAGAAAGTTTAGTAGGTAAATTTCTTGAGGTAGAGAAATATATAAGGAGATGCTTTAAATTATAATTGATAGAATTGATAAATTAAGTAAATATCAGTTATTTTATAATTTACTAAAATAGCATAATTATCTTCTATAGCTGATAATTATGCGTAGATTAAAATATGAGTAATTTTCATTTGAAATGTTAGGAGGAGTTAAATGAAGTTAAGTATTCAAAAAATTATTATATTATTAATTAATTGTATTTTAGGCATTACAATTATGCTGGGTCCAAGTATAATTACAGGTCATTTTTATAATGTTAGTTACTTATTAGGCGGTTTATTAATTAGTGATTTTATTATGAGAACAGTATCATTTATTATTGGAATATTGGTTATTTATGATTCTATAAAAAGATTTACAACCAAGTAATTAAATATAAAAGTTATGTATGGAAGTATTTTTAAAAGATACTTCTATTTTTATCTTATTAAAATAGGTTAAATATGAAAAACAGCATTATTTTAAATATGTAAATTATTGTATTTAAGTATATTAAAATGTATTATATTATATAAAAGGAGAGGTTTTGAATGAGTAAAGAGTTAAGATTAGAGCCTATATTAATTAGTGATGCATTAGAAATAAAAGATATTATGATTAAGATTGTTGAGGATGAGTCTTTAAGATGGTTTAAAAATGGTGGTAAGCCATATGTACCAGGATACAATTCCATAGATATGCAAAAATATCATACATGGGATAATAATTATTATAAAATCATATATGAAAACAATATTGCTGGTGTAGTTCTTATATATACAACAGGGAAAGAGCATGGAAGAATAGATAGGTTTTATATACTACCTGAATATCAAAATTTAGGAATAGGATCTAAGGTTCTTAAACTAGTAGAAAATTTATTTCAAGATGTTAGCATATGGACATTAGATACTATTCAACAAAGTCAAAGAAATCATCATTTTTACGAAAAAAATGGATATGAATTAGTAGGACAAGACTCAGAAGAAAGATATTACTGCAAGATAAATAATAATATTAATGATAAGATAAATAATAATATTAATGATAAGATAGAAAACAAGGTAGAAAGTAAAGATTTTAGCAACAGCAATTTACGTAGCTGTGATATAAGTGATGTTGATTTATATAGCTGTAATATGAGTAATTCTAAATTTTCCAATATGGAATTATGTAAAAATACATATGCAAATTCAAACTTAAATAATAGTAGATTTACTAATGATAATATGAGTAACTCAGTATTTGGCGATTCAAATATGAATAAAGTAGAAATATGTCATGTATCATTAACAGATGCATATATACATGATGTCAATTTAGATGTAGATAAAGAAAATTGTAGTATTACTATAAAAAGATGCAATTTAAATCATAGTAGGATAATAGATTCTAATCTTCAAAATTTAAATATTGAAAATTGTAATATAGATGGTATATATATTAACGGCATAAACGTAGAGGAAATGATTGAAGTTTATAAAAAGTATAAAATAAAGTGATTTTATAAGCTTTATTTATTTTATCAAAAAGGATATAATAAACGATTTTTATCTTAAAGCAGATTTAAATAATATTAGACTTTAGTTACTTATAATTCAAGAAAGGGGTATGGAAAAGATAGAAATAAGTATCAATCTTTTTCTAAAAAATTATGGTTAATGAAAATGTTTTAAATCAAGTAAAATTAGAAATTGAAAATTATCTATATAAAGAAAATTTTAATGGAGCTATATTAATTTCAATAAAAGATAAAAAATTAATAAGCAAAGGCTTTGGCATGGCAAATTTTGAATTGGATGTTGAAAATACTAATGTGACAAAGTTTCGAATTGGTTCTATAACTAAACAATTTACAGCTGCAGCAATATTACAAATATATGATAAAGGATTACTAAATTTAACTGATACTTTAGATAAATATATAAATGATTATCCAAAGGGAAAAAATATAACCATTCATAATTTATTAACTCATACAGCGGGGGTCTTTAATTATACCGACATTGAAGAGTTCTCTAACATTATGAGAAAAAGTCATAAGACAATAGATTTAATAAATAACTTTAAACATTTACCTTACGATTTTGAATCAGGAACAAACTATAAATATTCTAATTCAGGATATACTTTATTAGGCGACATTATAGAAAAGAGCACTAATAAAACTTATGAGGAATATATTAGAGAAAACTTTTTTGAAAAATTATCAATGAACAATTCAGGATATGATAGCAATACTAAAATAATTAAAAATAGAGCTAGTGGTTATGATTTGAAAATTTATAATAATGATGAGCATATTGTAAATTCAAGCTTTATTGATATGAGCGTACCATTTGCTGCTGGTGGATTGTATTCAACTGTTGAAGATTTGTACATTTGGAACAGGGCTTTAATTAATGGAAATGTTATTGATAAATCTCTATTAAACAAAATGACTGAAAGGCATATTTCCACAGGTAAAGATGGATATTATGGGTATGGTGTATTTATAAATAACTTAAATTTTAATGACAAAATAGTAAAAAGAATATCTCATAGTGGTCGAATACCTGGATTTTTTTCAGCAAACAATATCTTCCCAGATGAGAATGTACAAATAGTTATGATAACTAATATAACTAGTAAACAATTTAAAATCCAAGTGAAAAATGTAGAATCAATTTTATTTAAAAGTATTTAAGTTTAGATAAGATGTCAAGATAATTGATGAGGCTATAATTATATTCAGAAATAAAACACAATAGATTTAATTTAATATAGATGGGGTATATGAGAATATGGATGTAATTGAATGTATATATAAAAGAAGAAGTATAAGAAAATTTATTGATAAAACAGTAGACGATGAAACATTACTAACTTTGATAAAAGCAGGAATGGCAGCTCCTAGTGCATGTAACACACAACCTTGGGAGTATATTATTATTACAGAGGATAATATAAAAAATGAAGTAAGAAAAAGTTTATATTTTGGACAATATAACGCACCGGCAATGATTGTTGTCTGTGGGAATATGAAATTATCAATGTCAGGACCAGTTAGAGATTATTGGATTCAAGATTGCAGTGCCTCCATTGAAAACATTTTATTAGCAGCAACTAGTATGGGGTTAGGTTCAGTTTGGATTGGATTACATCCTGTTGAAAGTGCTGCAAGACCTTTATATAAAATATTAGATTTGCCAGAGGAAGTTATACCACTAGCAGTTATATATTTAGGATATCCAGATGAAGAAAAAGAGCCAAGAACTCAGTTCGATGAAAAACATGTTTACTGGCAAAAGTACGAACATAGAAAACATAAAGCTAGAAAAAAGAATCTTAAATAATTATAAAAGCGTAAAAACCGGAGTTAGCATATTGATATCATTAACACCAAAATGGAGATTTCCCTAAGAAAAGGTAGATTTTAAAAAGAAATTTTGAGATGTCTATTTGGGACTAAAGTTTGTCAGAACAGAGCGGACAAGATAATTAAATACTAGTATAATAATATTAAGTTATATGAGACTAACTTTAGTATAAAGTTTTCTGATAAGATTTATAAATAGAATTTTATAGGGGGAATTGTGATGAAAATAACTGTTTTGGTAGAAAATAATACTATTAATCCTAATTGTGAATCTAAGCATGGGTTAAGTTTATATATACAAACTATAAACCATTGTATTCTTTTTGATTTTGGACCGGATGGTTCTACTTTATTAAAAAATGCTGATGTTTTAGGAGTTGATTTATCTAATGTAGATACTGCTTTCCTTTCACACGGACATATGGATCATGGTGGTGGGATGAATACATTTTTAAAGTTAAATGCTCACTCCAAGATTTATACTCGTCCTGATGCTTTTTCAGCACACACAATAAAGGCCTTTGGAAAAGACTATCCTGTGGGAGTAGAACTAGCTTTGAAAAAATCTCCTCAGATACTGTTAACTAAATCAACTCAAGTTATTGATAAAGAGTTACAGGTATTTAGTAGTTCTTGTGGAAATATTCTTAAGCCTATGTTTAATAATACTCTTTATGCTGAAAAAAATGGTTTGATGGTAGAGGACGATTTCTCTCATGAACAGAGTTTAATTATTACTGAAGGAGAAACAACTGTGCTAGTAGGCGGTTGTGCTCATGGAGGGGTTATAAACTTGTTAAACAAAGCAGAGGAGTTGCTAGGTCGTTCTGTAGACTTTGTAGTATCTGGATTTCATCTATATGATCCACCTACTAAAAATACTGAGCCTGAAAGTAGAATTGATGAACTAGCTGCAGAACTATCTAAACATTCAACAGGTTATTTTACTTGTCATTGCACAGGTGAGACAGCTTTCAATAGACTTCATTCTTTGATGGGAGAGCAAATAAGTACACTTTCAACAGGCAAGGTAATAGAATTATAATTTTTTATATGTTTTTTAGATTTTTTAAGATAACTAAAAGTTTAATATATTGTACAATAGTGACAAAAAGTTAAAAATGATGTAATAATATACAGCATTTTAAAATATATTTACTAAGATAGATAGGAAAGTGGGGTTCTATGTTGAAAAAGAGTGGTATGGTACAAGATTATGGAATTTTAAATAAAATGGCATGGATTCAAAATCATGATAAAGATGGATATAAAACTATATATAAAATGAATTCCACAAATGGTATAGGAACCATGACGGTTTATAAGGTATTTACTGGTATTGAGTTAATAATTAATGAATTTGAATCTACAACATGTTTGTGTAATGTACCAACCTATGAGAATGTTATAGAAATCAATCACTGCCAAGAAGGCAGACAGGAATGTAAGCTTTTAAATGGCTCTTATTTATATTTAGGTGAAGGTGATATTTCTATTAATACTATGAATAATTGTACTAATACCATGGGATTTCCACTGAAATATTATAAAGGGATTTCTATTTTATTATATCTAGATGAATTTGCAAGAGATGTGCCAGAAATTTTACAAGATATATCTATTGATATTTATGGTTTCAAAGAAAAGTTTTGTATTAATGATGAGTGTTTTGTCATGCGAGCAAATGATAAAATTAAAAATATTTTTTCAGAACTCTACTATGTACCAGAATCTGTTCAGAAAGTATATTTTAAGCTAAAAGTTTTAGAATTACTTGTGTTCTTGAATATAATAGATGTTTCAAAAAAAATCCAAAGAGAATATTATTCTCATCAACAAGTTGAAATTATTAAACAAATTAAAAATATGATTACGAAAGATTTTAAACATAGATATACCATACAAGACCTTGCAAAAGAGTATTACATTAGCCAAACTATGTTGAAAACATATTTTAAAGGTATTTATGGCACTTCAATGGCAGCATATATGAAAAAATATCGAATGAAACAAGCTGCAATAATGTTAAGAGAAACTCCAAATAGTGTAGCTGATATTGCAATAAGTGTTTCATATGAAAGTCAAAGTAAATTTGCTGCTTCATTTAAAGAAATTATTGGGATAAGTCCTTTGGAATATAGAAAAAAGTGTTTAGCAGATGGAAAAACTTCTTCAAAAATATAGTCATTTCTTTTTCTTATGCATTTGTGGCAAAATAGAGTGGACAACCTTTGAAACTAAAATTAATGTAATTTGTTCAACTCCAATGAGAATTTTATGGCACATTCATTTTGGCACTGAAGTATCGAGTATTCTGTGTTGGTGAATAAAGTATATGCATAAGCTAGTAATAGGAATGTTTTTTAGAATAGCTATAAAATTATAGGAATAAAGAAGAGTATCTTCAACGGTAGAAGATACTCTTTTAATGCATTATAAAATACATTGACAAAAAAAGGTGTCAATGTTACAATTACTTAATATAAAGTATATCATTTTTATTATAACATACTTTAAAACAAAAGTCAATACTTTTAGGGGGAATTTTGAAATGGAAAATTCGATTGATTTATTTCAAAGCAATTTACTAGAAAAACAAGTCTTTAATGACATACTTCAGTGTAATGAAATTACAAAAGAATATGGATTAAAACTTTCAGAGAAAGATGTAAAGGAAATTATTGATACTAGAAATATAGCGCTTCAAAAAAGCGGAAGAATAGAATTTAATGGTCAAATTATAAATAAAATTATTACGTCCTTTCGTGATTCACCATATATATCTCAATATAATTACAGTGAAACAATAAATGAACTTGTAGAAATCTTTTATAACTATAAGAATGAAACTTTAGACTATATAAGTGATGATGAATTAATAGAAATTATGAAGGAAAAGTTTGATAATTATTGTCAAGGATCATTAGAGATTCTAGAAGGAAATGCATTATATAGAATTGCTAACAATATAAAAAGTGGGTTTAAGGATTATACAAATCTTGAGAATGAAAAGGATTGATGAGTTATGGGGAATAATATTCAAAAGTACAACTATTCTATAGATAATAATTTCAGTGCGGAAAGCTTTTTCAAAAACGTTTTACTAACTTGTTATGAGAAAAAGTTACTAGATGATAATACTTTAGCTAGAATATATTATGAAAGAATACAGCTTTTAAGAGTAAAATTAAAATATTACACAAAAGATGAGAGTAGTTCAGTTATGACAGAGGTAGCCGAAAGTATTTTACAATGTATTGATTATACTATAGGAATTTATTTAAAAAACTTTGAGAATATAGAGTTAATAACAGAAGAATTAGAGCATACCAGTTTAGCTGATATGTTAAAAATGGGACAAGATTTAATTAGGAATAAAAAATTAGAGTGTAAGAAATTATTTAAGGAGATTAGGGAAAATAAACTTAAGATTGATAACTATTCTTATAACGACACTGTAGATGATGGTTTTTCTCTATTTTTTAAAGAATATGATGATTTTTTTGCGCCTCATGAAACTCCAGGATGTTCAATAGATTATCAACTTTACATTGATACTATGAACTTTATAGGCATTGATTATGTGTATAATTATTTATATGACTTAAGTTTAGAAAATGAGTGTTGTAATAAATTTGATGTTGGTGAAATTAATAAATTATTAAAGGGTTATGATAAAGAATGTGAATTGTTGCTTATAAATATATTTGAACTAGTACTTATTAATTCACTAGGATTAATTATATGTAATAAAGATTTAAGCAGCCTTAATATTAATAATTTAGATAGAGAGATTATTAAAAATAAGTTGGAAGAATTATCCATAGAGGAATTAGAGGAAGAATTAATAAAGGATGCAAAAATATGCTTAGAAGTTTTAGAGATTAAAAATACAAAATTGATGACTTATATAAAGAAGGGTATTTTAAATATAGCTTTACTTATAAATGAAAGGATAAAACTAAATAAGTTAGATTCAGTGTTTATATCCTTTAATGAAGAGGAGCATAATGAAATAATAGAATATACTGATGGCAAAAAAATGTCCAATTCTATATTTAAAAAGCTAACGGAAGAAATTCGAGAGTGCTCTTTAGTGGAAGATAAAATTTCATTAATTAGAAATAATATTAAGAGTCTAGAAGATTTAGTAGATATGCTAAATGCTGATTGTTTATTTGATGATGAATATATTACGTTTTTCAAAAGCTTATCCAAAATGGAAATAGTTCTTTTATCTAAATATATATCAGATTTAAGTTTTGAAAATGAGTATGATAAGGATTTATATGCTGAATTTAATAACTATATTTTGAGTTTAGAGAAAAAAGAACAGGTAGCAATAAATGAACTAAAAGAAAGAATAAATTTATAATATGAAAGAGTATTTAATAAGGCTTAACTTAAGGTTTTGCTACTAGAGTATAGCATAATGTTTCATTAGCATTTATACTATATATTATATAATATTAACATAGCATATCTCAAGGAGGTTTATTGGTACATGAAAAACATATTGACAGAAGAAAATATGAATAAATTAAAAGAAGAATTAGAATATAGAATGACTAAAAAAAGAGCTGAAATAGCAAAGGAAAAATTAGAAGCAGCTGCTCATGGTGATAGGTCAGAAAATGCAGAATACAAAGAAGCTTGTGCAAACTATAGAGAAAATGATAACAGAATTCAATATTTATTAACTATGATTTCAACTGCAACTGTAATAGATGTTCAAAATCAAAATAAATCAGTACTAGGAGTTAATAGTAAATCTAAAGTTAAATTTGTAGAAGATGAATTTGAAACAATTGTATCACTAGTAACTACTATGGATGCAGATCCAGAAAATATGCTTATAAGTGTAGAATCGGATTTAGGAAAAGCATTAATGGGGAAAAAAGCTGGAGATGTAGTGGAAGTTGATGCTCCAGGTGAAAAATATAAAGTAGAAATATTAGAAATACTATAAATTTATTTGATTATAGTATAAAGTCTTGGAGAAATCCAAGATTTTTTTATTGCAAATTATTTAAACGTAATTTTAAAAATTGCAATCGCATTAAATTATTTCAAAGAACTAATTTAAATATGTAAATAAATACCATGGATGTGATATAAAATCTATACTATATACTTTCTTTTATAGACTTAACTATTGGATAAGTTACACTTTTAAATCCAAACCTTTTTCTTAAAGTATCAAGTAATACACCAAGTGTAAATGAAGATTCCGTGGATATTTTAAGTGAAAACTCATAATATCCTGTAACACAATGACATTCATCAATATCTTCACATTGATTTACAAAATCAAAAAAACTTTGCTCTATAATTTTATTTTTAGATGAAAGCAAACAAATACAAATTAAATTTTTATTAATAGTTTTAGGATCTATTAATGTTAAATAACCTCTAATACAACCGGTTTCTTCTAATCTTTTCATTCTAACACTAACGGCAGGTTGAGATAGATTTACTTTTTTACTAAGTTCCTTTATAGAGATTCGTGCATTTTTTTCTAAATGTTTCATTATTTCATAGTCAATTTTATCCATTAATATATCTCCTATATGACAAAAAAATATAAAGTTTTTTAATATAATTTGTAATTATATTTTGTTTAAAAGTTAAAAAATAAATTATTATTTGTATTTATTATATAATATTTACCTTAAGCTTACAATCATATAGAATGTAAACAAATAAAAAATATTGAGAAAATTTTAAATTTTAAATAAAAATTTTATTACTAAATTGGAGGGGTATCTATGGAAAATTCAAATAAAAAAATTTTACTAACTGGCGGAACACAAGGAATTGGAGAAACTACAGTACATTTGCTTGCTAAAATGGGCTATGAAGTTCATATTACCTATAGAAGTTCTTCAGAAAAAGCAAAAAAGTTAACAGAGCAATATTCAGGAAAAGTATTTGCATATAAGTTAGACCAAGGAGACCCAGAAGCTATAAAAAAAGCAGAATTTTTAACTAAACATTCATGGGATGGAATTATCTTTAATGCAGCTTTAGGCTCAGGAACAGTAAAAGATTATGCAAAGGATGATGATAATTTAGGTTTTGAAAGAGACGAGGCAATGTTTAAGGTTAATGCTCTTGGTCCACTTTGGATATATAAAGTTGTAAAAGAAAACTTATTAAAGAAAGAAAGTAAGAGTAAACTAATATTTATTTCATCTGTAGGTGGTGGATTAGCAGCCTTCCCTTATTTTACATTAAGTGATGGAATGAGTAAATCAGCAGTAGCATTTTTAGGAAAACAATTAGCTGCTGAAAATACACATACTTTAATAGATGTTTTTGTAGTTTGTCCTGGTGCAACAGAAACTCCAATGTTTGTATCTAGCACATTATCTAAAATGTCACATGAAGAAAGAAAGAAATTTGACCTTGCTCAATCAAAACAACGTCTAATTCAACCAGATGAAATTTCTTATTGGATAGAAAAGTTGTTAAGAGAAGAATCTACTGTATTACATGGAGCAGTTATTGATGCTACCATGGGACTTGCATCAAGACCAGGAATACAAACAGAGGCAGGATTAAGTCACTAAATTTTAAAATATCATACAGCTATAAAGAGTATTTTACAAAAAATTAAAGGGGTGTATATAGAATGTCGTTATCAAAAAGAGGAATGGCCAATGTTAAAGATATGTCTCCACTTATGCATGCTGATTTTAGTACGAGAGACAAACGATACAATCCTGTAACAAGAAAAGATGGATATATAAATTTAGGAACAGCAGAGACACATTTAATTGATGATGAAATTATAAATTTATTATATAAATTACAAAATACAATGAATATAAAGCCAAATCATCTTCACTATGATTTCTTTTATGGAAGTAAGGATTTTAGAACAGCAATAGCTAATCATTGGCAAAAAGTTATTTTTGAAGATGAAAATCATAGAAAAATTACTGCAGACAATATAATTGTAGGCTCAGGATGTTCTTTAGCATTAGAAATGTTAGCAACAATGTTAGGCGATCCAGGGGATGTCTTTTTAGTTCCAGCTCCATATTATTCAGGTTTTGAAGATGATTTCTCAGAAAGAGCAAAAATAGAGTTAGTTCCAGTCCATTGTGGAGAAAATATGGATAAGGATATATTTGAAAAAGTATATAATGAAGAAATTTTAAAGGGTAAAAAAGTTGTAGGAGTGCTTTATTCATCTCCAAATAATCCAACAGGAACTGTTTATTCAGAAGATGCCATAAAAAATGTAATCGATTTTAGTATTAGTCATAATCTTGATATTGTTTCAGATGAAATTTATGGTCAAACCATTCATGATCCAAATACAAAATGGATTAGTACTTTAAAATTAGTTCCAGATAATTATATTGAACATGTACATGTTACTAGTAGTTTTGCAAAAGATTTCGCTCTTTCAGGGTTTAGAACAGGTTTTGCTATTTCATTTAATAAAGACTTAATAAAAGGCATGCAAAACTTAGCGTATTACTCAGGCGTGTCTACACATACACAAGGATTGTTGACAGAATTATTAAAATCATCAGAGCTTCCTAAATTAATGGAAGATAATAAAAAACAATTACACATAAGTTATCAAAGAATAGAAACTGCTCTAAACAAATTAGATATTAAAACCCAAAAAGCTCAGGGAGGTATATTTATATTTGCTAATTTTGCAAAATATCTAGAAGAACAAACATTTGAAGCTGAAAACAAATTATGGGAAAAAATGTTTTGTGACTTAAAGTTAAATATTTCTCCAGGTAGAATATTTGCAACTAATGAACCTGGGTGGTTTCGAATATGTTATGCATTAGAACCTTCAATAATTGAAGAAGTTATAAGAAGACTTAGTACATTAAAATAAAAATTTGGGATAGTACTCAATTATTACTTCAGTTAATACGCTAACCACTGTTATCTAAAGGATGTTTTAACCAGTGTATAGATACTAATATAGTGGTTAGCGTATTTATTAAGAAGATATAAAGGTATATTTATTTGCATAATTTAAGGGGGTTAACTCTGTGATAATTAAAAAAAGAAGTAAATGGACTAACTTTTTATTATTGTATTTAGGCGGTGTGGTCATATCTTTAAGTCAATTAAAAATAATTCCTATACAAAATGAAATAGTAGACGTGATGGGGTTCTCACTTTCATCAATTTCATGGTTGATGTCTATATTTACTCTATCTGGAATATTTCTATCAATTCCTGGTGGCCGTTTGGTTACGAAATTTGGACCTAAAAAATTACTTGTTTTTTTAATGTTGTCTGTTATTTTAGGAAATAGCATAGGTTTTATTTCTAATAATTTTACATTAATGCTATTTTCAAGATTAATAGAAGGAATTGCATTTTCAATGATTATAATGGTTGGAATTGTATTTATAAATGAATGGTTTAAAGATGGAAATAGAGGGTTGGCTACTGGAATTTGGGGTACTTTTTCAGCGGCAGGTTCTTTATTAGCTATGAATATATTTTTGCCAATGGTAAAAAAATATGGAATAAAAAGTCCATGGATGTTTATTGTTATTATTTCCATAGTATTGTTTATTATATATTTTTTTAAGATAAAGGATATTCATGAAAATGAAGAAGAAACTATAAGTAAAAATGACGAGAATATGTTTAAAGAGGCAATCACAAATAAATATATATGGATTTTAGCAATTGCACAAGGGTGTATGGCATTAGTACTTTTTACATTCATAAATACTTTTCCGTTAATATATAGTCAAAAATATGGAATTAATAGCTTTGTTGCAAATAGATATGCTAGTTACTTTGGATTATTTGGAATCCCTTTTGGAGCTATAGCTGGGTATTTAATTGATAAAACTAAAAAAGGATCATTAATAACAGTATGTTCTTTTTTTATAATGACAATAGCTGTTATATACTCCAATTATTTAACAGATGCAAAGAGTATAATTCTACAGTTATTATTACTTTCAGCAGGTACTGGACTTTCCTCTGCTTGTGTAATGATTATTGCACCAAACATTATTAAAAATAAAAAACTTATTGGTGTAAGCATATCATTTATCAATTTTATTTATTATATAGGTATATTTGTAGGAACACCTATAATTATAAAAGCAGTGGAAATAACAAAATCATGGACAAGAGGTATATATATTCTTGCAATTATTAGTTTAATTGGTTTTTTGAATGTATTTACTTTTGCAGTGCTTATGAAAAAGAAATCTATAAAAAATGTTAATTTGGGAGGAAATTACAATGAAAATAAAAGCGGCAGTTGTTAATACAAAAGGTGGACCTTTTGTATTTGAAGAGATTGACCTTGCAGAGCCAAAAGATGATGAACTACTTGTTAAAGTAGTAGCAAGTGGTATATGTCATACTGATGAATTTGGTAGACAAGGTGGTATGAATCAAAAGTTCCCGGCTGTTTTTGGTCATGAAGGGGCAGGAATTATTGAAAAAGTTGGGGCAGAAGTGAAAAATTTTCAAGTAGGTGACCATGTAGTTTTTTCATACGGATACTGTGGAAATTGTGCAGCTTGTAGAAGTGGTAAACCTTTTTACTGTGATCATTACAATGAAATAAATTTTGGTGGAACTGCAGCTGATGGAAAAAGTAGATTAAGTAAAAATGGTGAAGATATAGCAATGTTCTTTGCACAATCTTCTTTTGCTACACATTCAGTAATTAATAGTAGAAGTGCAATTAAAGTTGATAAAGATGTTAATTTAGAAATAGCTGCACCACTTGGTTGTGGTATACAGACAGGAGCTGGAACAATCACTAATATAATAAAACCTAGTATAAACTCTACAATTGCAGTTTTCGGAATGGGAGCAGTTGGACTTAGTGCAATTATGGCAGCTAATATGGAACACTGCAAAGAAATTATAGCAGTTGGTGGTAACAGTAAAAGCTTAGAACTTGCAAAAGAACTTGGTGCTACTCATACAATTAATAGAAAAGAAGTAGATGACATAGTTAAATCAATTCATGAAATAGTTCCAGGAGGTGTAGATTATTGTATAGACACTAGTGGATTTGGACCTATGATAGAAAAAGCTATTAAAGCATCTTCTTTTAATGGTTCGATATTTGTATTAGGTTCTAGTGGAATAATTGATTCCTTTAATATTGGAGAAGATATTTTAATGAATATGAGGACTTTACGTGGAACATGTGAAGGTGAATGTATTGCTCAAGTATATATACCAGAAATAATTAGAATGTATAAAGAAGGAAGATTTCCTATTGATAAAATTATTACTGTTTATGACTTTGAAGATATAGAACAAGCATTTAAAGACTCTCATGATGGAAAAGTAATAAAACCAGTTATTCGTATATCAAAATAAATAGCAAAAATTTAAATATAATACTTATTGTTTAAAAAATATTAGAATACAAAATATATAACTTAACTTAAAACTCTATAGAAAAAGTCCTATGAATTTTCTTATTTCTAGGACTTTTTCTATGTGATTTTATATATGAAATATTAAATTAAGTTTTAAAACTAGTGTTTTAAATAGAAGTTTAATGTAAATATACGAAAACAGGAAGTTAATAAATTAAATCATATATCATAAGAAATATATATTAGAACAAATCAGTAAAATATTAGATTATATTAGTAAAATATCTAATATTTTACTGATATGTGATATAATATGCATGTTCTAAAAATATTGTAGTTTAATGAGATTAAATGGATAAAAAGATAAAAATACCTTGTTTTATAGCAAATGACTTTTCAGATGAGAAAATCAATTTCTATATAAATTAAAAGAGATAGTGACTAAATTTAGGAGGTAATGATGAAAGAAATTACAAATAAATTATATTATTGGTATACAGTTGAGAAATTTTCAGAGTTTAGAATTGAATTTGATAAAAAATCATATTGTGAAGAATTTCCTTGGCTAAATAATAAAAAAGATAAAAACTTTGAAGTCTATCTAGGTATATACAAGAATTCAGATTTAATAGATTTTATAATTAATAAGTATGGAGATAAAGAAGGACTGCCAGAAAAAATTTCTGGATTTTCATGTTTATGTATTTTTAAGGTAAATGAAAAAGGAGAATATATTGAGGAATCTATAAAAATGCCAACATTACCATATGCCATAAATGAACTTATTTCTGGAAATATAAATACAACCAATAGTTCTGATGAATTTAAACTTTTTGTAGAGGAGCTTGAAAGTATTGCAATTAATAAGTTAAAAAGTGTTAATTACGATACATTAAATAATTTTTTTGATGAAATACTGAAACAATTTAAGTGGTTTAATAAAAATTGGTTATTAGTAAAAAGAAAGTTTAAAGTAGAAGAATTTGAAATAAAAAAAAGTAGTAATAATGAAGAAACTGATACATATTTAAATAGTTTCTATTTAAATGATATAGAAAAATTAATTAATGAAGTGAAAGTAAACAATTATGGTAAAGCATTTAAAGATTTTATTCTGCAATATAATAATATGGAAAAAATAGATATAGAAAATGATATTAAACAGATAGAGCTTGCTTTAGAGCCTAAGAATATACCTATGGGTAAATGGCCTTCAAAATATGGGCTAAGTTTAATGCAACAAGTAGCAGTAAATACAGCCCTAAAACAGTTAATTAATAGTAGTGGTGTATTTTCAGTAAATGGACCACCAGGGACAGGAAAAACAACATTATTAAGAGATATTATTAGTAATGTTGTAGTTAATAGAGCACGAGAATTAGCTAAGTATAAACATCCAGAAGAAGCATTTCAAAAAAGTGACTACTGTATTAAGGTTAAAAATAATAAAGGAAACGATATTCCATTTTATCCATACATATTAAATGAAAATTTAAAGGGATATGGAATAACAATAGTTTCTAATAATAATAATGCTGTTGAAAATATCTCCAAAGAATTACCAGAGATAGGAGCTATAGAAGGTTTTTATAATGAGATAGGATCAGATTATTTTAAGGATTTTTCAAATAAAGTTTTAAACATGGAAACTTGGGGCTTAATTTCAGCCTCTTTAGGCAAAAAAGCTAATTGTTCAAAATTTGTAAATAATTTTTGGTGGGGAGGTTTTTATAAAATTCACAAAAATGAAGATGAGAAAAATAAAGTTCAAAGTTGGGAAGAAGAGAAACAGAGATTTTTAGATAAATATAATGAGATAGAAGAATATATAAATAAATTAGATAAATTTAAGGAAGTATTAGATGAAGAAAAAGAAGTAAAAAATAGTATTAGTACAACTAATAGTAGAATAAAGGATGTAGAAAATTATATAAAATCCAGTGAAAACGATTATAAAAAAACAGAACAAATTAATGTAAAATTAAAAGAATCAATTAATATATTAGATGAGATAATTAAATGCCATTTAAATGATAAACCATCATTTTTAAGTAGAATCTTAAATAGAAAGAAGTATAGAGGATATGTTTTAGAGTTAGAATTTAATAATAAAGAGAAGAAAAAGTTATTAGTTAATTTGTTAGGATCAAATAGTGATTTAAATGATATTAAAGATATCTTAGATAAATTTAAAGTACAAAAGACTGAATTAGAGAAAAACTTAAAACAAGATTTAATTAAGTTGGATACCATTAATAAAATAAAAGATGATTGGTTAGGTAAATTAGGAGATTTGTATCCCGAAAGATATTGGAAAAATTCAAAAAATAACCAACAAATATATTGTTTATGGATAACTGAGGAACTGAATAATAAGAGGTGTGAATTATTTTTATTATCATTACAATTGCATAAAGCATTCATATTAAATGCTGAAAAACCAATGAAAAGTAATCTGGGATTAGTTATGAATTACCTTTCAGGGACTGAAATGCAAGGTGATTATTTAAAATATATGAATGAATTATGGAATACTTTATTTCTAGTAGTTCCAGTAATATCAAGTCCATTTGCATCTATATCAAGAATGTATAAACATTTAGGAAGAGAAGAAATAGGATGGTTACTTATAGATGAAGCAGGGCAGGCATTACCACAAACTGCACTTGGAGCCATTTGGCGTTCGAGAAGGGTTATTGTTGTTGGAGATCCATTACAAGTAGAACCAGTATCAACTGCTCCATTATCATTACTTGAAGTAATAGGTAAAGCTTGGAATGTAGAAGATATAGTGTCGAAAACTTTATCAGTGCAAGGAATGGCTGATAAAATAAATAAATATGGAACAAATCGTGAGGAATTGTGGATAGGATGTCCTTTAAGGGTTCATAGAAGATGTGAAAATCCTATGTTTAATATAAGTAATAAGATAGCTTATGATAATAAAATGATATATGCAACATTAAGTAAGGATAAAAATTTGCCTATTGAAAAGAGTGCATGGATTGATTGTAAAGGAAATAGTTGTGATGGAAAATCGCACTATGTTCCAGAACAAGGAGAAGTTATATATAGACAAATAAAAAAATGCATTGTTGATAATAAACTTCCTAATTTATATGTAATTTCACCATTTACGACTGTAGTAAATGGACTTAAAAATAGAATTAAAGATTTAAAAAATGAATTTGATTTTATAGATAGTAAATCTTTAGATGAGTGGATAAAAAAATCAATAGGAACAGTTCATACATTTCAAGGTAAAGAAGCAGACATAGTAATAATTTGTTTAGGGGTAGATAAAGAACATGAAGGGGCTGTGAATTGGGCGTCTAAATCTCCTAATATATTAAATGTAGCAGTTACAAGAGCAAAAAAAAGAATTATGATTGTAGGAGATAAAGAACTATGGGGAAATAAGCCTTATTTTAAAGAAGCTATTAAATTAATTGAGAATGAAGAATGAACTAATTTGGAAAGGAAAAATTAATAGATTTCTATTTTAAATATGGAAGCTACTAAGGAATGGTAAAAAGAAAAATAATATTTACATAAATTCAGCAAATTGAGCAATTAGTACTTTCAAAAATGAGTATATTAAAAATTTTGAAATATAAGCTAGAAAAAAAGAAAATATTATTAGATAAAATTAATTTAAAATAAGAACTATATAAAAAAGGAAGTATTATAAAGACTACTGAAAAAGTATACTGATTTTCAGTGGTCTTATTATATTTAAATTTTTCAACGTGATAATAAATTAAAAATTAATAAAATTCTAATTTAAAAAGATGAAATGAAAAAGTTGAAAAATTGAACAGGCAAAAACAAATCAAATAAAATGTTATAAGTTTTAGTGGTAATATTAGAGGTATAGTAGTTAGACTTAATAAGGTGTGTGTATAGAATTAGCATATATTTATATGTTATAATACTTTTGTAATTTGATTCATATAGAGAAATGAGATTAAATTTAGATTTATTCAATGCCTTTAAAATGCTTTTATACAAAATGTAATGTTATATTTGCACAAATTACACTGTATAGAAGATAGTAATTTATATGGCATGAACGGAATTTAAATTAATGATAAATAAAATACAACAAATAAAAATGTTGCATTTTTAACGTTTGGGATATAAATAAACATTTCAAAACGGGTATGAAACAGAATTAGATAAAAATACAAGAAATAACGAAAGAAGAGTTCTTTCATAATTTATATCTTAATTTTAGTAAGGAAATTGAGCAAAACAAAATTAAAACTAGTAAAAATACTGTTCATTAAGCTGGGAAGAAGATATAAATAATAGTGATACATAATTAGAGGAGGATATAGTATGAAAATTTCAAAAGAAGACGCGTTAAAATGGATTGAATTTTTTTCAATGTTACCAGAAGATGAGGAACTTATGGTAAAACAACAAGAAATTGTTTACGCTACATTTGCACAAATTGAAGAGGCAATTGATCATAGAAATAATATATTAATGTCAGAAATTAAAGGGTTAAAAACTTTAGATAATAGAACTTTTTTCGTAGGAAATGAAAATAAATTTTCTAAAGGATGTCATTCTTGTCTTAAAGGAACTGGCTTAAGTGCCATTAGAAAAACAAATAAATGTAACATAGAGTGTAAGTTTTGTTACAATTATGGTGATTTAGATAACATTCCACCAATTGGTGAAGGTATGTGGGAAATTGGTGGTACAAAATTTTACGAAAAGGATATTGAGTTACTTCTTTCAATACATAACAAACCTACTGGTATCTCTTATGTTTATTTAGAACCATTTATGGAAATTGAAAAATACTATTCAATTGTAAAGAAATTTAGTGATGCGCAAATTCATCAACATTTATATACAAATGGGATTTTGGCTACAGAAGAAACATTAAAAGCTTTAGGTGAAGCTGGTCTTGATGAGATACGTTTTAATTTAGGTGCATCTAATTGTTCAGATAAAGTTATTGAAAACATAAAAATAGCAAAAAAATATATTAAAAGTGTTGGTATTGAAACTCCAATGACTCCTGAATTTTTTGAGGTATTCTTTAAGAAAAAGCAAGCAATTTTAGACACAAAACTTGACTTTATAAATTGTGCAGAATTGCATTTAAATGAGAATAACATAGATAACTATTTTGGAGAAAACATGTATATTTCTAGACATGGTTATATTTCTCCAATTTGGAGCAGAGAATTAACTTTTAAATTAATGAAAGTGGCTGATGAAGAAAATTGGGATTTAGCAGTTCATGATTGTTCAAACCATACAAAATTTGCTAGAGATTTAAATTTAAGTAGTAAAGAAGGTAAATGGTTTGGAGCAAGTCCGTACGCTTGTGAATTCCCTAGAATACCATATGAAGCATTTTTACCAATATTACGTGATGATAATTTCAAATTTTTATGTGAGGAAGAATTACCTAACGGTTATAAACCAGGAGAGTTACTTTTTTAGATAATTTTAATTTTTATTGTCCAAGGAATATAAAAAATTACAGTTAGGTTGAATAAAGAATTATAAATTAAAACCCAGTTATAATGATTATAACTGGGTTTTTGGTTTAAAAAATATAATAATTTATCTCTAAAAGCAAGTTCAATATAATTAAGGTTTTAAAAGACCTTTTTTTATTTTTATTATTTTTCAGGATTGTTCAACAATAAGAAAAAGAAAGGTAATAGCCTTGAAATTTTTTTAATAGACTATATAGGACTATAATTACAAAACAATTGATTCTGTAAAACATATTTATTATACGGCTTTCATATAAGTAAAAAAGATTTGTAGAATATGTTTAAGGTTAAGAAGCTCTAATTACAAAAATTAATTAAAGAAGAATATTTATATATTATTTTAATTTAAAGGAGGTATATTTATGCTATTTAAGACTATGGAACAACATGAAAAGTTGAGGATGAAAATAAGAGAGTTTGCTGAAGAAGAAATTAAACCTATTGCATTTATGTTAGATCAAGAAAATAAATTCCCTTTGGAGCAAATTCATAAGTTGGCTGATATAGGTATGATGGGCATACCATATTCAAAAGAGTATGGCGGAGCAGGTTTAGATGTAATTAGCTATGCTATTGCTGTTGAAGAGTTATCAAGAGTAGATGGTGGTACAGGCGTAATTCTTTCAGCTCATACATCTTTAGGTGCATATCCAATTTCTGCTTATGGGACAGAGGAGCAGAAGCAAAAATATTTAGTTCCACTTGCAAAAGGGGAAAAAATTGGAGCCTTTGGTCTTACGGAAGAAAATGCTGGCAGTGATGCTGGAGGTACAGAGACCACAGCTGTTTTAGAAGGGGATTATTATATTTTAAATGGAGAAAAAATTTTTATAACTAATGCAGGTGAAGCTGATATTTATATAATTTTTGCAGTTACTACACCAGATATAGGTACCCGTGGTATTAGTGCTTTTATTGTAGAAAAGGATTGGGAAGGTTTTAGATTTGGTAAACATTATGATAAGATGGGTATTCGTTCTTCTGCCACTGGAGAGCTAATTTTCAATGACGTAAAAGTCCCTAAAGAAAATCTATTAGGCAAAGAAGGAGATGGCTTTAAAATTGCTATGTCCACCTTGGATGGTGGCCGTATTGGTATTGCAGCTCAGGCTCTTGGCATTGCTCAAGGCGCATACGAACATGCACTTGAGTATTCAAAAGAAAGAATTCAATTTGGTAAACCTATTTGCCAGCAACAGATTGTTGCTTTTAAGTTAGCAGATATGGCTACAAAGCTTAGAGCAGCAAGATTACTTGTTTATAGTGCTGCAGAGCTTAAGGAATATCATGAACGCTATGGTATGGAAGCCGCTATGGCAAAACAATATGCTTCTGATGTTTGTCTTGAGATTGTAAATGACGCTCTTCAAATATTTGGTGGAAGCGGATATATGAAAGGTATGGAAGTTGAGCGTGCTTACAGAGATGCTAAGATTTGTACAATATATGAAGGAACTAATGAGATTCAACGCGTTGTTATAGCTGCCAATATAATAGGTAAAATGCCAAAAACTAAGAATGCAGGTGAAACTTATAAAAATAAATCTGCTAATACAGGTTATCGTAAAAAAGTGATTTTCAAAGAAGGAACTGCTAAGGAAAAAGTAGATGCGCTTGTAAAAGCTCTTAAGGAAGATGGTTATGATTTCACAGTTGGAATTCCTATAGATACTCCTATAAATAAAGCTGAAAGAGTGGTCAGTGCAGGACTCGGAATAGGAGAAAAAGAAAATATGAAGCTTATAGAAGATTTAGCAGTTCAAGTTGGTGCAGCTATAGGATCTTCCCGTCCAGTAGCAGAAACACTTAAATATGTACCATTGGATAGATACGTTGGTATGTCTGGTCAAAAATTCAAAGGAAATTTGTATATTGCTTGCGGTATTTCAGGTGCAATTCAACATTTGAAAGGTATAAAGGAAGCTTCTACAATTGTTGCTATAAATAATAATTCTAATGCAAAAATTTTCAAAAACTCAGATTACGGAATTGTTGGAGATTTAATGGAAATATTGCCATTGCTTACTGAGGCCTTTGATAATGGAGAACCAAAAAAAGAAGCGCCACCAATGAAAAAAATGAAAAGAGCGATTCCAAAAGAGACCCATCCAACTTGGAAACATTATGTATGTAATGGATGTGGTTACGAATATAATCCTATTTTAGGAGATTCTGAAGGTGATATAGATCCAGGAACAACTTTTGAAAAAATACCTGAGGATTGGACCTGCCCTGCTTGTGGTGAGGGAAAGGATATGTTTATAGAAGTTTGATTTTCTAAAAATAAATATAATAATGTGCTTTTAACGAAAAGGGGGATTAAATACTATGTATTGTGTTAGAAATATAACTGAAGATCTTTATTGGGTTGGTGGTAATGACCATCGACTTGCTCTATTTGAAAATATTCATCCCATTGAAAAAGGGGTTTCATATAACTCTTACTTACTTTTAGATGAGAAGACAGTATTGTTTGATACAGTTGATTGGTCAATTTGTCGTCAATTCCTTGAAAATATTAAAGGGGTTTTAGGAGATAGAAATTTAGACTACATGGTAATCAATCATATGGAACCAGATCATGCAGCTTCCATTGAAGAAATTATTCTTCGTTATCCAAATGTAAAGATTGTATGTACTGAAAAAGCTTCCCTGTTTATGCATCAATTTGATTTTAATGTTCAGGACAGGGTAATAACGGTTAAAGAAGGAGATAGTATGTCCTTCGGAAAACATAAGGTTGCATTTATGTTTGCTCCAATGGTACATTGGCCAGAAGTTATGGTAACATTTGATACTACTAACGGTGTGTTATTTGCTGCTGATGCCTTTGGTACTTTTGGCGCATTGGATGGTAAAATGTTTAACGATGAAGTAAACTTTGATAGAGATTGGATTGATGAAGCTAGAAGATATTATACAAATATTGTAGGTAAGTATGGTGTTCAAGTTCAAGCTCTTTTAAAGAAGGCAAGTACTCTTGATATTAAAACTATATGCCCATTACATGGACCAGTATGGCGTAGTGATTTAGGATATTTTTTAGATAAATATGATAAGTGGAGTAGATATGAACCTGAAGAAAAGGGTGTAATGATTGTTTATGGAACAATGTATGGAAATACAGAAGATGCTGCTAATAATTTAGCAACAGAGTTAGTTAAAAAAGGAGTAACTAATGTGGTTATGTATGATGTTTCAAAAACTCATGTTTCATATTTGATTTCTGAAACATTTAAATACAGCCATATAGTTCTTGCTTGTGTAACTTATAACTTAAATATTTATCCACCAATGTTAGCATACCTGATGGATATGAAAGCACTAAATGTTCAAAAACGTACTTTTGCTCTTATAGAAAATGGTTCTTGGGCTCCTCAATCAGGAAAATTAATGCGTAAACATTTAAGTGATATGAAAGAAATAACTATTTTAGATAATGATATATCAGTGAACTCCAGCGTAAAAGAACAAGATAAGGATTCAATTGCTGACGTTGTTGATAGTATTATTCAATCAATGAAATAATTAAAAAATAATTAAAAGCACATGTATCTGACCATATAAGTTAGGGGGAGATACATGTGCTTTAGTTTTATAAACTGTTCTAAGGAGGATTCTTTTTTTTTGATTTGTGAGATGGTGGTTCCTGTTATAGGATGCATTAAGATGGGCTATAAGATTAGAGGAGAATAATATAAAACTTTGAAATATAAAATTTATGAATGATGGGTGACTCAATATATTTACATATACTAGGAATGTGGATATAGGTGTGAAGATAGTAAATAAATAGGCATTGAACACTTAGCGAAGCGATAGCTGAACTTAGTGTGAAAGCCCATCTTACTGAGGGTAGCGAAGTAAGATGTTCATTATAAAAATTAGGCTTTGAAGGATTTTAACTAAATATGGATGTGTGTTTTATGTTCACTCAGACTACGGTTTAAGGGATTTTTTGGGTTAGGGGGTTGAATAAATACGCAGAACTAAGGATATTTGCACTAAAGTATGGGATTTGCATATTTATATATATGGTAAAGAAAAAAATATAGTAATACTATATAGGCTTATTAAGTACATGGAGAAAAATGGTTATTTATTTAGTTTTTAGGGATTTAAATTTAACATGAAGATAAATGTGTTGTTAATTAACACATTGGCGGAAAATAGTATAAAGTATATAGATATTTAAGGTGCGACGCTTGCAATATATGCTTGCAATTCTTGACTTGTAAAAAGAATATGTTATAATAAACTGAAATGTTACTCAGAGAGGAGGAAAAGTGTTGGAAAATAATTGTTATATGATTATTACTACACAAAAAGATTATAATATTGATGTTGAAAATAATTTTAATGTTGTAGGATTTCCTGAAAGAAATAAAAATTCAGTAAAGAAATTTAAAAAAGGAGATAAAATTATTTTCTATTTAACAAAAAAATCAGTATTTGCTTCTGTTGTTGAAGTTACAGGTGAATACTTTTATGATAGGAAACAAATTTGGAATGATGAATATGATTTATGGCCACATAGAATAAATTGCAAACCATTATATGTAATTAAAGATGTAAATATGATGGTATATATAAAAGATATATGGGATAACTTACAATTCATAAAAAATAAGCATAAGTGGGGTAGTCAGGTTCAAGGAAGTTATAGAAGTTTATCAGAACACGATTTCAAAATAATCGAGGATGAAATATCGAAGAGGTGTAATAAATGAGAGTAGTTTCTTTCTTTTCAGGTGCTGGCGGAATGGATTTAGGATTTGTTTTGGCAGGACATAATATAGTTTGGGCAAATGATTTTGATCAATATGCAGTACAAAGTTATAATTATAATATAGGAGAATTTTTAGAACATAGAGCTGAATTAGGAGATATTACTCATATATTAAATGGAGATAGGAAGGATATTGATAATTTACTTCCAGAATGTGATATTATAATTGGTGGATTTCCATGTCAGGGATTTTCAATAGCAAATGTCAATAGAAATATGGAAGATGAAAGAAATTTCTTATACTTAGAACTATTAAAAGCAATATCGGTAAAACAACCGCCATTTTTTTTGCTTGAGAACGTTAAAGGTTTAGAAAATATGGAACAAGGGACTATATTAAATATGATATTGGATGATTTAGAATTAGCAGGAACTCAAAATTCAAGAGTATTTGAAGGTGATGGACCAGGGTATAAAGTAGTTTATAATGTTCTAAATGCTTACAATTTTGGAGTTCCACAAAATAGAGAAAGAGTAATAATTTTAGGGGTTAGAAATGATGTTAATAATCAACAAGTAATTAATCATATTTTACCAGCTGAAAATTTAATAAATAATAGAAAAAGGTTATATGTAAGAACTACTCATTCATCTAATAGCCAATTAGTTGATGATATTTTACCACATGAAAAGGTGAACTATTTATATAATAATTGGAGAAATGGCGATTTAGATTTTATACAAAATCATTTTATTGGTAGACAAGAAATTTATAGTATTTCAAACTTAAGAGATGCAATAGGTGATTTGCCATATGATTTTGATGAAAATAACGCAGTATATTTTAATCATACTGGAAGTAGGTGTAGGGTAAATATAAGTAATAGAGTTGGCAATAGAGCTACTATTTGGGAGAGACATGCACCAACGATTATGGGAAGAGGTAGTGGCACTGGAGGACCGTTGATTCCACCTCATCCAGAACAACATAGAAGACTTTCAGTTAGAGAAGTAGCACGTATACAAACTTTCCCGGATTTGTTTGTTTTTCAAGGTTCAAACTCAGCAGGATACAGACAAATAGGTAATGCAGTTCCTGTATTAATGGCATATAATATTGCTAAAATATTCCCAAGAGAGCTATAGAATAATTGATATAGCTCTCCATTTGGGAGTTACTTTGATTGATGTTGTTGAATATATTTTTCAATTTGAACTTCTAAATCATTTTTGAATTTAATAAGTTCATTATTAAGTAAACTGTTTTTTAAATTAATACATACTTTTGTATAAGGTAATGTATAATTATCCATAACGTATAGCATGTTTTTCCATCTTAGTCTAAGGTTGTTATTTTCCCATCTGTAGAATATCTTTTCAAACTCTGATTCGGAATTCTTGTAAGTATAGATTAAGGAATTGATAAATGATTTATTTGGAATTAAGTAAAAGTCTATTCTATAATGAGATTTCAAAATAATATAGATATCATCTTCATACACATATTTAAGATACAATTTTAATCTATCAAGAAACTCTTTTTGCTTAGATTTTTTAATTATTGGGTTAAAAATATTTGCTCTTAACTGTTTTCCAGAACCTAATCCAGCTTTTCTATCACCTAAATTTCTGATTTCTTCATCAGTTAAAATACCTTTTAATAACGCTCTATATGATAGGCTACCTGCATTTAATTCTTCATTTGTACTTGAATCAATTACTTCATTATTTAATCCGATAATAGGACCTTTTAGTGTTTTTAATGAAACTTTGTAATCTTCTAATATTAAGTCAGCTTTTTCCCTTTTGTTACCAGATAAATCTGTTGATATTTTCCAATCTTCATTAACACATAACTTGTCCAACAAAAGAATTTCAGATGTGCTTTGAGGATTACTCCTAGATGTTTTATCGCTACACTTTTGATTAAATAATGCAGCAAATATATCTTCGAAAGTACGAGAAGTAGTATTTCTGTCCCTAATTTCTTTATCTGATACAAATGAAAATAATATATTTCCTATAAGGACTCCATCAAATTCATTATCATCTATGCTTTTTCTTAAAATGTTTAAAAAATTATACATTTCATCGATATTTTTCGGATAATCCTTAATATTAGCTCTCCTCAGTAAAGTTTGACCAACCATATCAATTTTTGATAATAAAATTTTGTCTAAAATCATAGCATACCTCCATAAAGTTAAAAGTTTATTATTATGAATAAGACTTATTGTTATAAGAAGATATTAACTCTTCCGTAAATGTCGTATAGCTTTTAGTATTTCTTCATCGGTGAGGTTATAATTCTTATCCACTAACTTAGAAGCAGAATAATAAAGTACTGTCTTTCTTATTAAAGATGGATTTGTTAATTGTTCTAGAGGGTAATCATCTTCATTAGAAGAAGAAACAAATTCATTATAATTTCTTCCTTTAATTTTCTTACCAGTATCTCTAGTACTAGATAATCAACCAGCTATTTATAGTTATCAATCTGAAAATTTGTGTAAATATTGCTGCTATAACATTTAGGGTATTGTTAACAAAAGTATAATTAATTAATATTGCTTCTTTATCATTAATTAATTGAGGTGAATTACATATAGTCACTCCTGTTAAAAGGCCATTTTTACAACTTTTAACTTCAATTCCTCCAATTTTACCGTCATTAAAAGTTAGTACTACATCGGGGTCTGGGCAATTTGGATTGGTATTTATAACAACTTTGCTTATATTAAGTTTTTTTGAATTATCTTTATAATATTTACCAATAAGCTTTTGAAGTGGAATACCAAAATTAGCACCTGATGCATATTACCAATTACTAGGTGATTTAGATATTTCATTATTTAAGTAACATTTTATTTTTTCATTAAAAATACGCATTATTATCTCCTTGTTTTAAAATGTAAAAAGTTTATATATTTCAACTTCTAATGATTGAGCTATTTTTTCAATATTATTAAGTGAAATACTTCTTGTCCCTCTTTCTACAGAGCTGATATAAGTCCTGTGAAGTCCAGTAATTTCAGCTAATTTTTCTTGAGAGTAACCCTTATTTTGTCTGTGTTTTTTTACATTTAGACCGAATTTTTTACAAATATCACTCATAAATTTTCCTCCTACAATAAAATTTTATTAAAATACACACAATAAGTCTACATACAATAAGTAACAAGCAATAATTGCAAATACTAAATTAGAATTAGAAAAAGTTTAACAAGAAAATATGTTCGGATAAATACATATTTAAAAAGATATGGGTATAATAATTTATAACAGATTATTTTTAATGGAAGTAATATAAGGAGGAGAAAAATGAATAACCAAAAAGTGGTATTGTTCGTGCATAAATGTGACAATTGCGGATGGGAATTTATTGCAAACACTACAGTAAATATATGCCCAGAATGTGATGTAGAAATGATAAACCCAGTAAAAGATGAGCTAACTTCAATTATAAATTGGGAAATAGAGTAAATAGTATTTTTGAGAGGTATTATAAATTAAGGTTTGACAAGTAATATCTACAAGTATTAATATGACTACAGTTTGGTGGTTTTATGAGAAAATCAGTACTATAAAATAAAAGGTAAAATAGAATATTTGAAGCAATAAAATATCATATGTTTAATTAATTTCAAATTTCTTAAGGTTGTAAATGAAATTAGTTGCTTGTCTAAAAAATAGCTATTGCCATGAAAGTCATAATGAATATACTAAAAACAATTATAAATATATTTATGATAAATAGAAGTTTTTTTGCCATTTTTTAATTTCTTTTTTCTTTAATAGTGGTAGTGCTAATGAGAAACTTTCTGCATGGCAGCCAGAAAAAGAATAAAGCATAGAGCAATGAAAGCTTCTACCATAAAATAAGGTCCCTAATATAATAATAAATTGGCATATTACATATATGCCAATAAGTATCCCTATCATATTGCTTTCTATTTTAGTTGAGAAAAAGCATCCATCTTTTAATATCTGTAGTGGAATTGAAGATCACGGAAATAGCATTATTGCAATGGATATCTAGAATATTTCTGTTATAAAGGGAATTATTATAAGAGCAATAATCATAAAAATAGAGAAACTTAGCAATGAAATATATTTCATTATTGAAAAATTTCTTCTTTGATTTAATACTTTAATTGATATATAGCTAGAAATTATAACTACAATAGTCCTGAACACATTTTCATACAGCATATAAATGAATTTTATATTTTCACTTAATATTTGATTTTCAGAATTACTCAAAGCAGCGTTAAGTCCACCAACTACAAGTCCTACGATTATGAATATAATAATTATACCCTTAAGAATATTTAGATCTTTATGTTTATTCATCACTATCCCAGTTTCTATTTATTGCATTATCATACATTTTTTTTAATAGCTATTAACTAAGTTTAAAGACTCATCATCAATGTCTTGTAAAATTATACTATGCCATTTCTTTAAATTTCAAATCAACGTTTCTTTAAAGTTCTTTGCTTTATCTGTTAAAAAAAATTGAAGATCTGTTATCTATAGGATTTTTTCTCTTATTACATAGTTTTTTTATTCTAATGTCTTCATAGTCCTGGTCATTACCCCTTTATCATATTGGAGCTCACCTATTATCTGATCCTGTGTTATTCCATCCTTCCTATAAAGGGCTAATAATATTAATCCTTCTGCAGAATTTAGATCATGTTCCTTTAAAGAATTTTTAAAAAATAATTTATTTTAATAAGATTATGCTGACACAGTAATTGAACAAGCATTTTATGTGTCCAAGAAGTGTTGGAATAATAACAAATACAAATTGGAAAAGAATAATTCATTTAAGTCCGATGAAAATAGGACAAGAATATTTTATAGATATAAATAGAATATTACCTCCACCATCTTTAGAAGATTTTTATGTTGAGGTGGATAGTAAAAAAGTATCTAAATATAAGAGTAAAAATGATACATCTATAACTAGAACTATATTTCCTGGTATGGATAAGTTATTTCAGTGGGGAATTATTAAAAGTGGAAACATTGTAGTAATTAAGAACAGAGATAATTCAGAAGCTACAGTTATTGATAGTAAGTATGTTAATTTTAAAGGTGAAAAACTCACTTTTAATAAATGGGGACAAAAGGTAACAGGTTGGTCTAGTATTAGAATTTATGATTGGGCTATAATTAAAGGTAATGATAAAACTTTGCATGAAATGCGTCAAGAAAAAATGTTATCTCTAGAAAATGAACTGGAATAATGTCCAAGCAGTTAGATTAAAACGTGTTCTAACTGCTTGGTTATTTTGCTATAGATTTTTACTTTTCAACACTTAGATTTGTATTTAAGTATATTATTTTTAATCCTTTTAGTTTGAAGGATAGCCATAAATCAAGAATGAAGCTACCTTGATAAGCAATCACAATATAAAACTTTCTTTGTAAAATATGAGTCTGATAAAATGGAATTAACATTAGAAAAAAGAATATCATATGGAGGGCAACCGGTATTAAGTTGTATGATGGATAACATCCTCGTAAAAACAGGTACAGCAGGAAACATAAAACCCGATAAAGAAAAAAGCACATGAAAAATTGATTGAGCTGTAGCTTTAATAATGGCACTAGATAGATTGATTAGAAATCAAGGTAATTTAGGAAGTATTTATGATGAGATTGGGATTTGAATATTACAAAATTATATATAATATTCAAAATAAGGTAAAAATATGTTATAATTCTTAGTATTGTTATTTATAGGGAGGGTATTATGGCTTTAATAAAATGTCCAGAATGTGAGAAAGAGATATCTGATAAAGTAAAGAGTTGTCCTAATTGTGGTTATCCAATAGAGATGGATGATAATGAAACACAAAAAGTTGAGCTCTCATCAGTTAATATTAAATTAGATAAAGATAAGAAAAGTAAAATTACAAGGGGGATAGCATTAATAACTGTTATATTACTGTTATGTGCAGGGGGGTATTTTTTTATTAAATCACAAAATCAAAAGAGTAAAACTGAAGAATATAAAAATAATGTAATAATTTTAAAAGCAGCTATGATTTCAAGTGGGACAGAAGCTGAGGAGTTACTAAATTTAATATCTAAAGTTTGGGTAAATTCTATTTATAAGGATGAAGATGCAGAAACTAATAAATATACCAAGCCAGATGGATATTTTGTAAGCAACTTTAATACAGCTTTAAAAAACTTATTTGCTGATAATACAACAGTACAAACTGTTGAAAGTATTAAAGATGGACAAGAAAATGTATCAGAAATAATGAAAAAATTAAATAATCCACCTGAAGAATATAAATCAATATATGATACAGTAATGGATATGTATACTGCGTATCAATCAATAACAGATTTAGCTGTAAATCCACAAGGTAACATTCAATCTTTCAATGATAATAAAAGAGAAAGAATAGATAAATTTATGGAGTTATATAAAAAAATAGAAGCTCAATTACCAGAGTAATAATAAAATACAAAGTATTAAAAAGCATCTAATTTATATAGGTGCTTTTTTCATACCCATTTTGAGGAATAATTATAGTTTTTCTTTAGAAGTATTCCAAGTGGTAAAACTATAAATGAAAGACTAGTGCTGTTTGTTCTTATGTTATGATACATGCTGAGATCGTAGTTTCACTGCCACTTCATACTATAAGTACACTAAATAGAGATAAAAGTAGTAGAAAATCAAATATAAAGTATAGATAAAATTTTACTAATATCTAGTGAACTTAATTTAAATTTAAAGAAGTTTTAAAGTATAATTAAATTACTTTTATTTGAACTATTTCTACTAATGGATTAAAATATAGATATAATGAAAAACTAGGAAGGTGAACTGATGAAACCTACGAATTATGAAGATTTAATCATGAAAAGAGCAATGGATATTTTTGCAGAAGAAGGGTTAAAGTTCTTTGGTATAGATAAAAAAGTTAAGGAACTTGGACCAACAGAGTTAGTAGTTTTAGAAACTAAAAATATGTTTATGGACTACACCTTTCTAATGGAAGATGACACTTTTATACATTTTGAATTTCAAACAACGAATAAAGGCAAAATGGATTTAAGAAGGTTCAGAGCCTATGAAGCATTATTAAGTCATCAAACTGGAAAAGATGCAGTTACATATGTTGTTTATTCAGGTAATATAAAAAATCCAGAGAGTACTTTAGAAACTGGAATAAATGAATATAAAGTTAAATCCATATCTATGGCGAGTAGAGATGGAGATAAGATATATAATGATATTGTAACTAAAATAAAATTAGGTAAGGATATTACAAAACAAGATATAATATCTTTAACATTCACTCCTATTATGGGAGGAAACATAACAATAGCAGATAAAATAATTAATGCTATACACATAGTAAAAGATATAAACAATGATTATAAGTATGATGTGGAATCAATATTATATGCTTTTGCAAATAAATTTTTAAGTGGAAAAGATTTGGAGAAAGTAAAGGAGGAATTGCGAATGACTGAACTAGGTAAAAGTTTAATAAAAGAAGGAA
Organism: Clostridium sp. CTA-19; assembly: GCF_054767855.1. Taxonomy (NCBI): domain Bacteria; kingdom Bacillati; phylum Bacillota; class Clostridia; order Eubacteriales; family Clostridiaceae; genus Clostridium; species Clostridium sp. CTA-19. The sequence continues at coordinate 94,736 of NZ_BAAABH010000002.1, forward strand.
TGGAAAAGGGAATGGAAAAGGGAATAAAAGAAGGTAGAGAAGAAGGAAAATCTGAACTTTTAATTAAAATGTTAATTAAGAAATTTAAAAAAGTACCTGATGAATATAAGAAAAAAATAAAATCACTTCCAGAAGAAACTTTAGAAGTAATTGCAACGGATATATTTGATTTAAATTCAATAGAAGAGTTAAAACAATATTTTTAGAATAAAGCAATATATAGAGTTTCAAGTTGACTTTTAAAATTATCTATTCCAAAACTTAGATACCTAAAATAGTGAAACATGTTCCTAATCATTTAGAGTTCATTTAAATTGGATCTTGCTTCCCTATGTAACTAGCTTATTGAATGTATCAGTAAGCTAGTTTTTCTTTGTTTAATAAACCCGTACTTGACATATTTTAAATTAGCTCCAGTTGTTTTGGCTGTAATACAAGAGACTATGGTGGAGAAGATGACAGTGCTTTATGGGGAGAAGATTATTTTAGATTTGCTTGATGGAGAAGATATAGAAGTAGTAAGTAAATATAAAAGTGAAAATAGAAGTTATTTGTGGGTTCATAAAACAATCCTAACTGGATTTTTTTAGTTAATGTGTGTAAAATAAGGAGTAATATATATAATATGTTTTTATAAGTAGAACTTTAATTCTAAAGTAATTGCAAAAATGAAATTGTATACATAATATTTTAGTGGGAAACATTATGGAACTAATGAAGTAAAAAGAACAATTATGTTCTTTTTTAGAGATGCCTAGAGCAAAACGAATTATAGAAAGTGAAGAATTTTATTTTGAGAAGGCTATTGATAAATTTATATTATTGAAAAGTAGTATACATAATGATTATTAATACAATTTTTAAACAAATATAACTTTGAAAGGAATAAGATTAATGGATTTTACAGAAATTATGAGACAAAATAAAGGATATTTTTCAAATCATAAAGATATGCCATCGCAATTACAACAAAAGGCAAAAGAATTATGTTGGAGATATAATCAAACGGCACCATCCGAAGGTGAAAAGAGAAGTAGTATTTTAAAAGAATTACTAGGGATCTGTCATCCATTAACGTTTATCGAGCCATCATTTCGTTGTGATTATGGGTTCAATATACATACCCATGGACTTGCTATAATTAATTATAATTGTGTGATATTAGATACATCTCCAGTTCACATTGGTGCTAATGCATTTATAGCTCCTGGAGTTTGTTTAGCCTGTTCTGGTCATGCTATACTTTCAAGACAAAGAGCAGAAGGAATTGGAACTTCAAAACCCATTACAATACAAGACGATGTTTGGATTGGTGCTAATGCAACTGTATGTGGTGGAGTTACTATTGGAAAAGGTAGCATTATTGGGGCAGGAAGTGTGGTAAATAAAGATATTCCAGAAGGTGTGATTGCAGTAGGTAATCCTTGCAAAGTATTGCGAGAGATTACAGAAGAAGACATAATTAACCTATCATATGAGCAAGAAAATTTCTAAATATGTAGGAAGTAGTATACTGTGCTATTTATAAGAATTCTAAAATAGTGAGATATGCTTCGAACTACCTATAATTCAACATTGTATCTTTTATAAAAAAATTTTAAAGTTATTGAATAAATTTAAATTGGAACTTATTTTTCTATATAACTAGCTTATTGTATTTAACAGTAGGCTAGTTTTTTCTTTTTAAAAAACGTTGACCTAAATTCGCCTTAAGGTTTTATAGTTATTATATCGGTGAATAATAATCAACACATAAAGGAATATAATTTTTGATTTGGTAGGAGAATAAAAATGAAGGTGATAATTTATTAAAAGAGGCAAAAAATTATGTATATTATGTGATTGTTATGCAAATCATGTTTGATTTGATTCTGAAAACTATTAAAAAATATGATGTAAGTCAATTGAGTTAATAAGATACACGCATTGGACAAGAAAAAATAATGTTTTTTTAATTAAGGTATTGACATAAAGTTAACTTTACCCCTTATGATTGTTTTGTAGATTATATTAATTATGATTAATTATCACTCAGTGAAGAAAGGAGTGCTATATGAATTATACTATAAGACAAGTTGCAGAGAAAATGGGAGTTACAGTTCCTACTTTGCGTTACTACGATAAAGAAGGACTTCTACCATTTGTAGATAAGAAGCCGAATGGCACTAGAGTTTTTAAAGATGAAGATTTCCAGGGACTGGCTATTATAACATGCATGAAAAATTCTGGAACGCCAATAAAGGATATAAAAAGGTATATGGATTTGTGTGCAGAAGGTGATATCACATTGCAGAAACGATTGGAAATTTTTCTTGAAAGAAAGGAAGCTGTCCAAAAACAGATGGAAGAATTAAATAGGATTATGGAAACTATTAACCATAAGATTTGGTATTATGAAACAGCAATTGAAGCTGGAACAGAAGAAATTCATAAACAAAACAAAGAAAATGAAAAGGAAGACGAAAATATAAAAAATGTCTGCAGTAGAATGAATGAATTTTAGGAGGATGAAATATGTATTTAGATAAAATAAATTCACCAGAAGATGTAAAAAAATTATCAGTAAATGAAATGAAAGATTTAAGTGCAGAAATTCGTCAGGTATTGCTTAAGAAGTTAAGTGAACATGGCGGACATATTGGTCCTAATCTTGGAATTGTTGAGCTGACAGTTGCATTACATTATGTATTTAACTCACCAAAGGATAAGATTGTTTATGATGTTTCTCATCAGAGCTATACTCATAAGATCCTCACTGGAAGAAAGGAAGCATTTATTAATTCAAAAAAATATGATGAGGTTTCTGGTTATTCTAATCCAGAAGAAAGTAAGCACGACTTTTTCAACATTGGACATACCTCCACATCTATAAGTCTTGCCTGTGGTCTTGCTAAAGCAAGAGACTTAAAAGATGAGAATGAGAATGTTATTGCTATTATTGGAGATGGTTCATTAAGCGGCGGAGAAGCTTATGAAGGACTAAATAATGCATCAGAAGCAGGAACAAATATGATTATTATTGTAAATGATAATGATATGTCTATTGCAGAAAACCATGGTGGTTTATATAAAAATCTTAAGGAACTTAGAGACTCAGAAGGAAAATGTCAATGTAATTTCTTTAAGGCAATGGGATTAGATTACTATTATGTAAAAGACGGGCATGATTTTGAGCAGTTAATCAGAGTATTTAACAAGGTTAAGGATATAAATCATCCAGTGGTTGTTCATATTCATACAATTAAAGGAAAAGGTTTTGAATTTGCTGAAAATAATAAAGAGCAGTGGCACTGGGGAATGCCTTTTGTAATAGAGACAGGAGAATCAAAATCTTCTATAAGTGATACAGAAGATTATGGAAATCTTACTGGAAAATATCTGTTAGATACTATAAAAAAGGATCCAAAAGTGGTTGCTATTACATCAGGAACTCCGTCAGTGTTTGGTTTTTGGCAAGAAAGAAGAAAAGAAGCAGGAAGACAATTCGTTGATGTTGGTATTGCAGAAGAACATGCAGTAGCTTTGGCTTCAGGAATTGCAGCAAATGGTGGAAAGCCAGTTTATGGAGTATATAGTACGTTTCTTCAAAGAACATATGATCAGCTTTCACAAGATTTGTGCATAAATAATAATCCAGCAGTAATACTTGTATATTTGGCATCTGTTTATGGAATGAATGATATAACACATCTTGGATTATACGATATTGGCATGATGAGTAATATTCCCAATATGGTATATCTTGCTCCAACATGTAAAGAAGAATATTTTAAAATGCTTAAGTGGGGAATGAGTCAAAATGAGCACCCAGTGGCTATTCGTGTTCCGGCGATGGGAGTAATCGAAAGCGGAGTAGAAGATAAGACAGATTACTCTAAATTGAATAAATATAAGGTTTCAAAAATTGGAAAAGATGTTGCAGTGATTGCACTTGGAGATTTCTATCAACTTGGTCAGTCCGTTGTAACAAAGCTTTCAAATGAAAATGGCATTGAGGCTACTCTAATTAATCCAAAATATATTACAGGGATAGATGAAGAAGTTTTAGAAAGCTTGAAAAAAGAACATAAACTTGTAATTACTCTTGAAGATGGAATTTTAGATGGTGGTTTTGGTGAAAAGATTGTAAGATTTTATGGACTTTCTGATATGAAAGTATTAAATTATGGTATCAAAAAGGAATTATTAGATCGTTATGTTCCCGATGAACTTATGAAAAAAAATAGACTTACGGATGTTCAGATTATAGAAGATATTATAAGTATCTTAAAATAAGGTATTGGACATGTTATCGATAAAAAAATATATAGTGATTTAGAAAATGATTAATTTAATAAAATTGCAATTAATAATCAAAAAATCACGAGTGTTTGTATTATTTATATAAAATAACACTTAAAGATGCTGTTAAAGTATTTATAAAATCTTATCAATAAAGGAGGAGGAATAAAATGAATAAGAACGTGCTTGTAATTTCTACTAGTCTTCGAAAGGGTGCTAATAGCGACACCCTTGCAGATGAACTGATTCGTGGAGCGAAAGATGCTGGAAACAATGTTGAAAAAATAAGCTTAGAAGGAAAAACAATAGGATTTTGTAAAGGCTGTCTTGCCTGTCAGAAAACACAAGAATGTGTTATTAAAGACGATGCTTCAAATATAGTAAAAAAAGTTAAGAATGCAGAAATAATAGTTTTTGCCACACCAATTTATTATTATGAGATGAGCGGACAAATGAAAACGTTGCTTGACCGTCTAAATCCCCTGTTCCCATCAGATTATTCTTTTAGAGAAGTTTATTTGATTACTGCCGCAGCTGATGATAATCCCAAAGCTATGGATGCTGCTGTAGAAGGACTTAATGGATGGATTAAGTGTTATGATAAAGCAAGGTTATCAGATGTTATCCGAGGTGTAGGGATAACAAATATCGGCGATGTACAACATCATAGAAAGTTAATAAATGAAACCTACGAAATGGGTAAATCACTTTAAAAATTTCAGAAATAATTGTAACGGATATATTGAGTTAAATTCAAACAATATTTTTAGAATAAAGTAATATATAGGGTTCCAAGCTGACTTTTAAAATTATTTATTTCAAAACTTGGATACCTAAAATAGTGAGACATGCTTCGAATTACCTAGAGTTCAACTGTATCTTGTATAAAAATATTTTAAAGTTATTGAATAAATTTAAATTGAAACTTGTTTCTCTATATAACTAGCTTATTGTATTTAACATTAAGCTAGTTTTTTATTGTTTAAAACTATTTATTTTAAAATTTCAATACACAAAATAGTTAGTCTATTTCATTATGGATTTATACAATTTTACAATAAAAGGTAAACCTATATTTTAGTGTTTTAAGAATATAACCATATACTTTAGGAAAAAATAAATCTTAAAATCTAAATAATTAAGAAGGGATTATAATATGTCTAAAAGAAAGCGTTATTTCATAATAGTTTCACACTGTTTATTGAACCCAGCTACTAGGGTTCATTTATTAGGGAAAAACTTTATTTTTTCTCAAAAAATAATAGATTATTTTTTAGATAAACACATTAGTATTATTCAATTACCTTGCCCAGAGTTTACAGCAATGGGTTACTTGAGAAATCCACAAGGAAGAGAACAATATGACAATATATTTTTTAAAAAACATTGTAGAAAAGAACTTCAATCTTATGTGGATATGGTATGTGAACTTAGAAACAATAATAATACTCCTCTATGCTATATCGGAATACAAGGAAGTCCAACTTGTAGTATATATTGGGGTAAGCATAAAGTAAACAAATATAATACAGAGTCTATGATGCCAGATTTAAATGGTGATCAAGTAGAAGGGACTTACGGAGTAATGACGGCAGTGTTAGATGATATGTTAAAAGAGAATAAAATTAATATACCTTACTTAGAGGTTCCAGTAAAAGAGAATATTGATTCTGAAAAAAGTATTAAATTTTTTAATGATTTATATGAATTATTAGGTGTCCCTGAAAAAAGTAGAAATACTTAAGAAATTCTAGAGGATTAATTACAAAAGCATAAGAAATATATTTTTAATATTGAAATTATACATAAGGATAGGTGTTTTAATATGAATACACAATATGTACAAGGTGATTGTATATTTACAAGAATTAATAAAACTATAAAACAATATGAATATTTAACAGAAGATATAGATACAGAAGTAATAATAGTAGGAGGCGGAGTTACTGGAGCAATTTTAGGACACTACTTTAGTAAAAATAATATTAATTGCGTTATTTTAGAAAAATCAAGAATAGGTCATGGTAGTACTAGTATAACAACATCATTGCTTCAATATGAACTTGATGATAATGCTATGGAGCTAAAGTCATATACAAGTATAGAAAATATAATAAGATCATATAATCTTGGAATAAAAGCATTAGATGAAATTGAAGAGTTTATAAATGAACATGGTAATAAATGTGATTTTAAAAGAGTAGACAGTTTTTTATATACAGATAAGAAACTAGAAAATAAGGAAATGAAAGAAGAGTATTATATAAGAAAAGAAGCAGGATTACCTGTAGAATTTATTGATGAAGATAATAATCCATTTCTATTTGATGTAAAAGGAGGTGTAATAGGTAAAAATGGAGGAGCTGTATTGAACCCCTATAAATTTACTCAACATCTAATTGAGGTAAGTTGTAAGCAGGGATTAAGAGTATACGAAAATACAGAAGTTTTAGATGTTCAATATTCAGAAAATGATGTTACTGTAGAAACTGTATATGGTTATAAAGTTAAAGGTAAAATTATTATTGCAGCTACAGGCTACAATATAGGAATTTTTACTAAAAGAGCCTTTGGAACCAAAACTACTACATTTAATCTTGCAACTAAACCAATAGATAATATTGAGAATATTTATAAAAATGTTATTATTAGAGATAATAAAGATCCTTATACTTACTTTAGAACAACTAAAGACAACAGGCTAATAATTGGTGGCGAGGATATAAACTTTATACCAGATATATATAATAAAGAACTATGTAATAAAAGTTATGAAACGTTAGAACAAAGGTTAAAAAGTTTATTCCCAAATTTAAATATAGAAATAGAATATAAATATTGTGGAGCATTTGCATCCACTCAAGATAATTTAGGTTTTATAGGAAAAGATCCGACTAATTCTAAGTTATGGTATTGCTTAGGTTATGGAGCAAATGGTATATTATTTGCTATGTTAGGTGGAATGATGTTAAGTAAATTATATTATGGAGAAGTAGATAAAGATATAAACTTATTTAAAGTAGATAGATTTGATCAATAATATTAGAGTTAAAAAAAGTACAGGATTAATAATTTTTTTGTAAAAAAGATAATATAATTATTGTAGAAAAATGGGCTGTTGCAAAACTAACTTAAGGTTAGAGGAGCAATAGCTTGTTTTGTATATGTAATTTACTTAATATATGATTAATTACAAGAAAAAATTTAATAATGTATATGAAGTGGTTTTACTATTAAATTTAGAGGGTTTAATACCAAAAGATGATTATTTTCTTAGGTTATAATGTCAGAAATAATAATGTATGAATGTTAAAATTGCAGTGATTACTAATATAAACAAAAATGTACCTAAATAAATCATAATAGTAAAATGAAGGTATATAAAAATTTAACAAAAACATATTTTTATTGAATAGCAAAAAAGGAGCGTCGCTCCTAATTATTTTAATTATTTTGCGACAGCCCCTTTTTTAGTATTAATCTTGAAAATTAGATAATTGTTGACATGCAGAATTAAGTGAATCTATTGCTGATTGAATTTTAGTCTTATTTTCTGCTTTTTCTGCTGAAGTAAGTGCTTTTTCTAATGATGAAACTGTATTTTGCACATTTGTCATACTTTGATCAACATATTGTTTAGCTTTTGCCATGAGTAATACCTCCTACATATAAATTTCACTAATAGTATGGTCATAATAATAAAAAATATGTATTCAATAAAATTAATGTTTAATTATTAAAAGAATGTGTGTTTACATTTTCAATTAGAATATAATTTAAACTTACATATAAAATAGTAAACTATGATATCATAGTACCTTAGTTTTTTCGCGTTCAAAATTGTTTAGAATATAGATGATATAGAGTTCCGAATTTACCTTTAAAATTATTCATTTCTACAATGAAAAAGTTATAAATTTATAGTAGTTACTTACAATACTGTTAATTGGTATTTTGTTGTGATGAAGCGTTTGAAATAGAAAGGTAAACCTACTAATGCTAATTCTATGCCTTAAAAGAGCAAGTTCTGTTATTAGGTTTATTTTGTATTTTTATTAAAATAGTATTAAAAATTTTATGAATTTGTGAGGAATTGTTACGAAAACTATTGACTCAATATTATAGAAGCGGTATATTGAAATCATAACGAATCGTAACGAATTTAAGAGGAGGGTAAATATGAATATTTTTCAAATGAAAACAAAGCCGCATGGTATTGAAAGGTTTCGCCAATTTATTGATGAAGGATTTGTTTGTATAGGATGGCCTGGGATTGGGGATTTAGAGCAGGCAAGTATAGATGAAATTCGTTCTAGAATTAAAAAAGCTTATAAGTATGAGGCACATAAACTTGGAAATGCATTAGGCCAAGTTAATACTTTTGTAAATACAATGAAAACAGGAGATATTGTTTTTATTGTAGAAAATGACTACACTTACGTAGGTAAAGTAGGGAAATATGTATATGAGGAACAGTATGATAACGATAAAGATGGTATGTGTCATAGAAGAAGTGTTGAATGGATTGATAGGAATTTGATTAATGAACTTGATAGTGGGATTCAAAAACTTATTAGTAATAGAAATACAATATGTAAATATCCACAATCTATTAAGGAATCAGAATTAAGTAAATTAGTAGGGAAACAAGCATCTATAGATAAAGAAAACCTGGAAAAATTAGATGAATTATTTATCAATGCTTTAAAAATTTTAGAAGAAGAACTAAAGTCTACTGATCCAGGTCGTAGACTCAAAGCGGCAACTGAACTTATACGATTAAAAAGGAATCAATAATTATAGAAGCGTTTACCATGACTAAGGAAGAAGAATTAATGGAATTTTTACATGAAAAAGTGTTTGACCCAATTATAAATTCAACAACAGTTTTCCAAAGATAAAAAGTAGTATAAACATCACAATAGGCAGAATGAGTGGACTAAGTGCAGAAAAAATGGTTCAGTATTTTTGGCCATCACTTGCAACAGAAAATGCTATTATTTTTTCAAAACATATGAAGGCGGAAAGCTTAACACGTTTTGAGGAAGATATGGAAGAGTTTAGAGATAAATTTAATGATAATTGGATAAAAAAATAATAGTAATAAATTAATAGATATGAGCTATTATGGGTAAATGGATATATGGAAATGACTATGATAATTTAGTAAGATATACACTTGAAAAGGTTATAAATCATATGATGATAGATTATTTAAAGTACATCTATTTTTAATTTAAAAATCTTCATAAAATCTTTATAAAGATTTTATAAGATGCTTTTGAAGGGAGCAAAAGAAAAGTAATATAGGGGGGATGGAATATATGGCTAAAATACTTGTTGTCGATGATGAAGAAAGAATTCTTAAATTAATAAGGAATATTCTGATTCAGGATGGTCATACGGTTACATCATGTTTGAGCTTTGATGAGGTGGAAGAGAATAAACTACCATGGTTTAATATGATTCTGCTGGATGTAATGATGCCGGGAACAGATGGCTTTGAGGCTTGCAGGAGAATTCGTGATAAAGTAGATTGTCCGATTATGTTTATTACTGCAAAGACGGAGGAAGCAGACATAGTATATGGATTTGGACTAGGTGCGGATGACTATATTAAAAAGCCGTTTAGCATGGGAGAACTGAAAGCAAGGGTAAGCGCCCATCTAAGAAGAGAAAGTCGTGAGCACCGTTCAGTACTGCAGTCAGGAGATATTCAATTTGATTTACAAAGAATGAAGCTAATGGTCAGAAATGCCAGTATAAATTTGACGAAAGGTGAATACCAAATATGCGAATATCTTGCAAAACACAGCGGACAGATATTTTCGAGAGAACAGATATATGAAGCTGTATTCGGATATGATGGAGAAAGTAATGACAATACAATTGTAACCCATATTAAGAATATAAGAATTAAGCTAGATGATGCCGGAGTTTCGCCAATAAAAACAGTCTGGGGGATCGGATATAAGTGGGAAATGTAAAGAATAGAAAGAGACACCAGACAACGCTCATGTCTATTGTAATAAAAGCAGTTTATGGTATTGGATTTGGTATTTTAGGGTTAACACTGTGCATACTCATGTTTTTGTATATTGTCGCGGAAAAACAGCTTTTTACAAGTGAAGTGTTTGTTAATATTGAGTTAGCAATTGTAATTGGATACCTATGCTTTGCAATAGTTTTAATATTTCTAATTGCATTTTTGACGTCCAGAAAGCTGAAAAAAAGAGGTCAATCCATTTTAGAAGCAACAGAAAAAATCAAAGCGCATGATTTGGATTTTAATATAAATTCCAGTGGAGTTAAAGAAATCGATCAGGTACTGGATAGCATGGATGATATGCGACTGGCATTAAAAGAAGCTCTGGAAACACAGTGGCGTTTGGAACAAAATCGTAAAGAGCAAATTTCGGCTCTTGCACATGATTTTAAGACACCAATTACAGTTTTGAAAGGTAACATAGATTTACTACAAGTTAGTAAATTAGACCATGTTATTAAAGAGTATGTTGAAGATGCGAAGGCCAGTCTGGAACAGATAGAGATGTATCTGACTGAGCTTCTGGAGATGACGCATGCGGATAGAGGTTATATTGTAAATAAGCAGAAAATTAATCTCAATGAAATACTTGATGAAGCGGTTACAATGTTAACAAGGATAGCGGATGAAAAAGAAATTACAATTTTCACTGAAAAGGGAAAAGAGAATATTTTCATTTCAGCAGATTTAAATCTATTAAACCGAGTGTTTAATAACTTGATATCAAATGCGCTGGATTATACTCCGCAAAAAGGAACTATAAACATAATTCTTACTTCTAAAGAAAGTAAAGCAGTTATTTGTATTACAGATTCCGGCTGTGGTTTTAGTCCAATTGCTATAAAACATGGCAAGGAACAATTCTACATGGATGATGACACAAGTAGAGGCAGAAAGAATCATTATGGTTTAGGATTATACATTGCAGATTCAATTATAAAACAGCATAATGGAACAATGCTGCTTGCAAATGATGAATTGACCAGAGGAGCAAAGATAATAATTCAAATCCCCCTAATGAAAGAATAATAAATAATTGAATGATTACTTTTCTGAAAATAGTATGAGAGATAAATTAAAAAAAATAGTAAGAATATTAAAAAAGGTATTATTAGTATTAATAGGACTTTTGATAATCTTTTTGCTTAGCACTACAATTTGGAATAAGATTGTTTGCATGCAAGAGGATAAAGCATTAAGCTGTGTGGGCACAGATGTGAATGTTAATGGCACAAATATAAGGGTGTCAGTTGCTGGTGAGGGCAAAAAAACTATCGTATTACTTAGCGGAATGGGAACGGCCAGTCCAATTATTGATTTTAAGCCGCTTGCTGATAAGTTAAGTAAACATTATAAGGTGGTAACATTAGAATATGCAGGATATGGGTTAAGTGGCGATTTAAATAAAGTACGAACGAATGAGGCTATTGTAGAAGAAATAAGAGGTACATTACGTCAATTAAAAATTCAGCCACCTTATATATTAGCACCTCATTCAATTTCAGGAATATACTGCCTGAAATATATGAAAAATTATCCAGAGGAAGTAGAAGCCATGATTGGTATAGATTCTTCTATACCAAATCAGGCAAAGTATCAAAGTGACTTTGCAATTTCAAACAGATTATATTATCTGGCAAGATTTATGGACTTAACAGGCCTTACACGATTATCTTATCTTTCAGGACCAGAGTATCTTCAGGATATGGAATCAAGTGGAAGTTATTCTGAAGAAGATATGAAAAATGTGGCTGCTTTATTTAATAGAAAATCTATTACAAAAGCACAGCTTAGTGAAAACAGGCTTTTTAGAGAGAATTGTAAAGCACTTTATGATGTTAAATACCCTGATAACATGCCTGTACTGTTTATATTAAGTGATAATTCATGTAAGTCATATAGAGAAGAATTAGCAAAACAAGGCTATAATAAAACCTGGGACGGATTACATGAAGAAGTAATCTCAAATCCTAATATTCAAAAGATAGTGTATTTGAAAGGTAAGCATTATTTACATTGGAGACAGTCAGAAGCAATTGCTGACATAGCGGATGATTTTTTACAAGGTAAGTATTAGATCTTGGATGAAATTTCATATTATCCGGTGATATTGATTATGATGATGGATTATTTAAAAATAACCTACCCTATGTTATAATTTTCAATATAGATAAAGCATTGGGGGGTGGAAATTTGGCTAAGCAATATACTAGAAAAATGATTCGTGATGTATTTATAAAGATGCTGAATGAACATCCACTTAACAAGATCACAGTTAAGGATATTGCTACAGCATGTGAAATAAATAGAAATACTTTTTATTATTACTACACAGACATATATGCACTTTTGTCAGAGATATTCCAAACAGAACTTCAGACAATAATTGATGAATATAATGATACACTTTCCTGGGAAGAGAGTTTTATTGTAGCTACCAAATTTGCTTTAGAAAACAAAACAGCCATTTATCATGTATATAATTCTATGCAGCGAGAAGAACTAGTGAACTATATATACAATGTATCAGGAAATGTGATGGTTCGGTATATTGAAAGAGTAAGCGATGGTATCTCAGCTTCTTTGGAGGATATAAAATTGATTGCTTCATTTTATCAGTGTGCCCTTACTGAAATGGTAATACAATGGATTGCTATGGGGATGAAAGAGGACCCTGATACTATTATTAGACGAATCGGTCAGCTTTTCGATGGGAACATTGAGCTATCCCTTAAGAGAAGTGCTGATTTAAATAATGTATAGCGGGAATCAATAAGGAAAATCCTTTTTATTAGACATTTTGACGTAGATGCCTAATAATTAGATAAATAAACTGCGGTGTTTAAATTTCGAACACCGCAGTTTATTTATCTAATGAAAAAAACACAAAAAAACCATATTATAGATTTATAGAGATATTACAGATAATAAGTATATACAAATTTAAATGAGGACTTATATATTTACTCTAAATATAATGGTAGCATTTGCAAAACTATTAAAAAATTAAGAAAGAGGGGGATAATAATGAAATTAAAGACACATGATGATAGACTTACCCTTACAAATGGAAGTTATCATGCTCTAGTAAATGCAAGAAAACCTAAGGGAATTGAGGACAAAAAAGCTTATTTAATTGGTACTGGAATTGGGGCTTTAGCTGCTGGTTGTTTTTTAATTCGTGATGCTCACATGGATGGCAGCAAGATTACCTTCTTAGAGCAATTAGACATTCCTGGGGGATCTATGGACGGAGAGGTTCGTCAAAATATGGGTTATGTAGCACGTGGCGGACGTGAAATGGGTCACCATTTTGAAGTTTTATGGAGCTTGTTTAGTTCATTACCATCTACAGAAGATCCTAATATGACGGTTTTAGATCATTTTTATTATACAAACTACGATGATCCAAACTCTAGCAATTGTCGTATTACTAAAAATCAAGGTGAACGTTATGACAATGGGAAATTCAATTTGGGTCAAGATTTAGCAAAAGAATTAGCTGCTTTTGTAAATATACCCGATGAAGAACTTGAAAATAAATCTATTGAAGATATTTTCTCTGAAGAACTTTTAAACACTGATTTTTGGACATATTGGAGAACAATGTTTGCTTTTGAAAATTGGCATAGTGCTTTAGAGATGAAATTATATATGACTCGTTTCATTCATCATGTTGGGGGACTTCCAAATCTTTCAGCGCTGCAATTTTCAAGACATGATCAATTCACTTCATTTATAAAACCTATGGTTAAATATTTAGAAGACAATGGTGCTAAATTTCAATATGGAGTTACTGTTAACAATGTTGAATTCTCGATTTCAGATGATAAAAAGGTTGCAAAGAGAATAGTTGCAACAAATAAAGCTGGAAAAGATATCTCTATTGATTTAACAGAAAATGATTTAGTATTTATTACTAATGGTTCTATGACCGAAGGTTCAGGATATGGTGATGACAATACTCCTGCACCATTTAATAGAGAGCCAGAAGGATGTTGGAAATTATGGAAAAATATATCATCACAATCAGATGAATTTGGAAATCCAGACAAATTCTGTACAAATACAGAAAAATCTAATTGGGAATCTTGTACAGTAACTTGTCATGATGAACGTGTTCCTGAGTACATTGAAAAAATCACAAAACGTTCACCATATGGTGGACGTACTGTAACAGGCGGAATAGTTACAGCACTGGACTCTTCATGGTTGATGAGTTGGACAATAAACCGTCAAGAACAATATTATGGGCAGCCAGAAAAAGATGTTCTAGTTTGGGTATATGGTTTATTCTCTGATGTTCCTGGAGATTATATTAAAAAACCTATGAGAGATTGTACTGGTAAGGAAATCACAAAGGAATGGTTATATCATATAGGAGTTCCTACAGATAAAATTGAAGAATTAGCAGAATCATGTAGCTCAATTCCTGTTATGATGCCATTTATAACATCTCAATTTATGCCTCGTGCAGCTGGGGATCGTCCATATGTTGTACCAAAGAATGCAGTAAATTTTGCTTTCCTTGGACAATTTGCTGAGACATTGGATGATCCAGGCCGTGATACTGTATTTACTATAGAATACTCAGGCCGTACAGCTATGGAAGCAGTATATGTTTTAACTGGAGTTGAAAAAGGAGTTCCTGAGGTATTTTCTTCAAGATATGATATTCGTTATTTATTAAATGCAGGTGTATGTTTATTAGATGGAGAAAAACCAAAACTTGATTTACCGCCAATAACTAGACGTAAAATTTTAAAACAAGTAGCAGGAACAGACATTGAAAAGTTATTAAAAGAATATGGAATTGTTTAATGACATTTACAATTAGATAATTGGACTATACTATTACAAAAGAAGAATACTTACAAAAAATATAAGAGCAATGCAATTTAAATCATAACAATATGCTTATAGAATAGATATTAATACAGAAAAGCTAATAACTAGCTACTTAGAAGCCTATCAAAATATAGATAGGCTTTTTAATATTTTAAGGATCAAAGGGTATATTATTAGTGTGATAATAAATAGAAAATGAATTTATACTTATTGGAGATGATACTATGATAATAAATCAGAAAGTACCTAATAATTTAATAAATGAAAAATCCCCTTATCTTCTTCAACACGCTTATAATCCTGTTAATTGGTATTCATGGTGTGATGAAGCTTTTGAAAAAGCTAAAGATGAGAATAAACCTATATTTTTAAGTATTGGTTATTCTACTTGTCATTGGTGTCATGTTATGGCTCATGAGTGTTTTGAAGATGACGAAGTAGCAAAAATTCTTAATGATAATTTTATATCTATAAAAGTTGATAGGGAAGAGCGACCTGATGTTGATAGTATTTATATGACAGTTTGTCAGGCATTTACTGGCGGTGGTGGTTGGCCTCTTAATCTATTTATTACTCCAGATCAAAAGCCTTTTTACGCTGGTACTTACTTTCCTAAACATGCAAAATATAATGTTCCAGGTTTTATGGATATTTTAAGCAGTATAAGTGACCAATGGAAAAGTGATAAAGAGCGTATTATAGATGCAAGTGAAGAGGTCATGAATCAGCTTAAAAATGCATTTCAGCCAACAACTACAGATGATGAAATAGGAAAAGACATTATTGAAGGTGGCTATTTATGGTGTTTAGAATTTTTTGATGTTGTAAATGGTGGATTTGATAAAGCCCCTAAATTTCCTACACCTCATAAACTCATGTTCTTACTAAAATATTATAAGTTAGAAAATGAACCAAAAGCTTTAGAAATGGTTGAAAAAACTTTAAACCAAATGTATAGAGGTGGGATTTTCGATCATATTGGATATGGCTTTTCTAGATATTCTACTGATGATAAATGGCTTGTTCCACATTTTGAAAAAATGCTTTATGATAATGCATTATTAACTATAGCATATTTAGAAACTTATAGTATAACAAAGAAAGAATTTTATAAAAATGTGGCTGTAAAAACTATGGATTATGTTTTAAGAGAACTTACAAGTGATGAAGGTGGTTTTTACTGTGCACAGGATGCAGATAGTGAAGGTGATGAAGGTAAATTTTATGTTTTTAATCCTCTTGAAATTTGTGAAGTGTTAGGAGAAGATGTTGGAAAGTATTTTAATAATTACTTTGATATAACTACTTCAGGAAATTTTGAAGGAAAAAGTATTGCAAATCTACTTAAAAATAATTCCTTTGAAAATGATGATGAAAAAATAAATGATTTAAGGAAAAAGGTTTTCAATTATAGACTTGAAAGAACTACTTTACATAAGGATGAAAAAATACTTACTTCATGGAATGCTCTTATGATTACAGCCTTCGCTAAAGCTTATTCTATATTAAAAGATGAAAAGTATTTAAAAGTTTGTAAAGATGCTATAGCTTTCATAGAAAATAATCTAGTAAATAAAGATAATAGACTTTTAGCTAGATATAAGGATGGTGATGTAGCTTATTTTGCTTATTTAGAAGACTATGCATTTTTAATATGGTCATTTATAGAGCTTTATGAAGGAACTAATGAGAAGGAATATTTAGAAAAGGCAATATCATTAAATAGTGAAATGATTGATAAGTTTTGGGACGAAAACAGTTCTGGATTTTTCTTATATGGTAAAGATAGTGAAAAACTTATTGCAAGACCAAAAGAAATTTATGATGGAGCAATTCCATCTGGTAATTCTGTAGCAGCCTACGTCTTAGTTAAATTAAGTAAAATAACTAAGGATAAAACTTTAAAAGATATTACATATAATCAGCTTAAATATTTCTCAAGTATTGTTAAAAACTCTCCAATATCATACACTATGTATTTAATTGCACTTATGAATTATCTATAATAAAACCTCTACTACTTATTTATAGTGGTAGAGGTTTTTTATTGTGGAAATGTAAATGTTGAAAAACAATATGAATATATTGAAGAAGAATATATAATAGAACCCTTGTTAGATGTTATAAAGATGGTATTTATATAGATAATTCATAAAGCATTTTTGAAAATCTGTTGTAAAAATTTTACATAAATGTTAGGATGAATACATGCAAAATTTAAAATTTGTAATATGTTAGAAGAGGATTGTGATATGGCATGAAAAGGATTAAGATTACAATATTATTTTTTTTAACTATAACTTTAATAGGATGCGGAGTAAATAAAGATTTAAAGGAAAATAAATCTAATCCTACAAATGATAGTAAAATTGAAGATAAAATTGAAGATAAAAAGAAAGTTAATATAGATAAAAAAGAAATTATAGATAAACTTTGTTCAAATGAATTTGAAGGTAGGTTAGTAGGAAGTAAAGGAAATAAATTAGCAGAAGATTATATCGCATATACTTTTAAGGACATAGGAGTAGAACCTTTAATAGGTAATGAATATTATCATACTTATATACAAGAAATTACTCCAAGATATAGTGAAGTCAAACCTGATGACATTGTAAAAGATGATAAAGTGAATAATATTGTAGGAAAGATAAATGGAAAAGATAATACTAAAGCAATTGTATTGTCTGCTCACTTCGATCATATAGGAAAACAAAACGAAGATATTATAAAAGGTGCCGTTGATAATGCATCGGGAGTTTCAGTTTTAATTGATTTAGCTGATAAGTTAGTTAAAAGTTCAAAAGAAAATAAATTTGCTTATGATATTATAATATGCTCTTTTAATGGAGAAGAAAAAGGACTATCAGGAAGCAAAGAATTTATTAAATCCTGTAAGGGAATGTATAAAGATTTATTTAATATAAATATAGATTCAGTTGGATATAAGAATAGTGGTTCAATGCTATTTCTAAATAGTAATGATAAGTATAATAACATATATGATAAGTTAGAATTAGTGCTTAATGAGAATAATATACAAACTTCTAGAACTATTGATAACAAAATAGGGTTCAGTGATAGTAATAGCTTTGAATTAGAAGGTATAAAAAATGTATGCTTAATAGAAGAAAATGTAAAAGAGGTAATACATTCTCCAAAGGATGTTGAGGATGTTATAGATTATAACCGTTTAGATTGTATAAGTAAATCGGTGTATGATTTTATTACTAAATATGCATTTGAAATTATATAAAATAATTAGATTTAAATAAAGGATATTGTTATAATTTTTTAAGTTTAAATTAATTAGTCTTAACATATTTAATTGCTTTAATAAAAAGTAAAAGATGTGAAAAATTATTATTTGATAGCTAATGATGCTTCTAAAAATATTAATTTTTAATTAAGATGCTTGTTTTTCTTGTAAAATAAAGGATTTATTAAGAAGTCACTAGAATTTAATAAATATGAAAATTTACTAAAGGAGGGTTTAGTTTGGTTAAAACTAACAAAGATAAAGTTGTAATGCAAAGTGTTCAAGGTAAAATTCATCATCCAGCTTTTCCACCATCTCCTTATAGAATAAGTCATGAAGGTGAACCAATGGTTTTACCTGCAACCGGTGGAATTTGTTATAATGTTAAGATTGGTGACAGTGCCTTTGGTTTATCTGGAGACCATATAGAACCAGGTGTTTCAATAAAAAATCCAGATGCTAGAGAGAATAATGCTCTTACTACCCTTTCATGTATAGGAAATATTGCAAAGGTAGTTTCTGGTGATGGAAAAGGCGGAATTGGATATGTAACAGGAATGCATGGTGGAATAGATCATGTTTTAATACATTTTGAAAATGATATTTTAGATGATTTAGCTGTTGATGATAAAATTTTAATAAAAGCATACGGTCAAGGGCTTAAGCTTTTAAATTATGAAGATATAACAGTTATGAATATAGATCCAAATCTTTTTGAAAAATTGCCTATAAAAGAATATGATGGGAAACTTATAGTTAATGTTGCAGCTATAATACCACCTTATTTAATGGGGTCAGGTATAGGTGCTTCGACTTCTTTTACTGGTGATTATGATATTATGACAGCAGATATAAATGAAGTAAAAAAACATGGAATAGATAAATTAAAATTTGGTGATTTGGTACTTTTAAAAGATTGTGATAATACTTTTGGAAGGGGATATTTATCAGGAGCAGTTTCTATAGGTGTTGTAATTCATAGCGATTGCATTAAGATGGGTCATGGTCCTGGAATCACTACTATATTAACAAGTAAAAAGCCAATAATAGAAGGTATGATAAGTGAGAATAGTAATATAAAAGATTTTATTTAATGAGCTTTTATAAAGAGTTCCTCGTTAAATATATGAAATAGATTATATATTTTGAACTCTTTATATTTATTGGAATTATATGTAAACATATACATTGCCTTTAGATTAAAATTTCACATGAAGTGTTATTAAACAATATGTTATATAAGTGAATAAGTTAGAGATTCAGTTTGTAACTCTATAGTTAAATTAAGTTTAAGTGTGTTAATATTACTTTAGGTGATGTTATGAGAATAAATAGATTAGTTGAAATAATTATAATCCTTTTAAATAAAAAAGTAGTTACTGCAAAAGAACTAGCAGAAAAGTTAGATGTATCTACTAGAACTATATATAGAGATATAGAAGAGCTTTCATTATCAGGTATTCCTATATATGCAAGCAAAGGTACTGGTGGTGGAATATCTTTAATAGAAGAATATACCATTAATAAAGCTATGTTATCGCAAAAGGATAAAGAAAGTTTAATGTTAGCATTAAGTACATTAAAAGCTACTGAAATTCCAAATATAGATAAAGTTTTAAATAAGCTTGGAGCAATATTTAAAAATATGGATGTGAATGATTGGGTTGCTGTTGATTTTTCTAACTGGGGAAATAAACTAAATTCAGATTATAACTTTGATGATATAAAAGGTTCTATATTAGAAAAGAAGATAATTGAGTTTAGATATATAAATTCTACAGGAGTTAGTAGC
Source organism: Clostridium sp. CTA-19 (assembly GCF_054767855.1). Lineage (NCBI taxonomy): Bacteria > Bacillati > Bacillota > Clostridia > Eubacteriales > Clostridiaceae > Clostridium > Clostridium sp. CTA-19. The sequence goes on from NZ_BAAABH010000002.1 coordinate 114,959, forward strand.
ATAAGGAAAGTACATCCATATAAACTTATCTTTAAAAGCAAAGAATGGTATTTATGGGGATTTTCTATTGAAAAGAACGATTTTAGAATATTTAAACTTAGTAGAATTAAAAATTTTAAGATTAAAGGCGATACATTTATACGTAAGGAAGTAGATTTAAATTTATCACGTGAAATGAGTTTTGAAGTTATAAATTTAAAATTGCGTTTTAGTAAAGAAGTTTTATATAAAATTTATGATTTTTATGATGAAAATTCTATAATAAAAAATGAAGATGGAACCTATGATGTTACTGTAAGCTATCCACAAGGTGAGTGGGTTTATGATCATATATTATCTTATGGTAATAATGTTACAGTTTTAGAGCCTAAATTTGTTAGAGCTGAAATTATTAGAAGATTAAAGGAAACTTTAATGAATTATAATTTCTAATATGACAATCAGTTGTCAACTATTCTTTGATAATATCATATTAAAGCAGATAATAAAATTTATAGGCTTACAAAAATAATTTATTTTATAAATTGAAAGGATGTTTTAATATGAATTTTTGTCAAAGTTGTGGAATGCCACTAGTAAATGAAAATGAGGTTAGTGATAATAAGGAATATTGTGTTTATTGTTATGGTAATGGAAAGTTTAAGGCAGATATTTCATTAGATGAAATGATAGAGGCTTGTGTTCCTCATCTTATGAATGCACATAAAGATTTTAGTGAGGAAGCCGCTAGAGAAAATCTAAAAAGTTTCTTACCTACTTTAAAAAGGTGGAAATAAATTAATTGGAGAAGGATAATGGAATCTATACCCTGTAAGACTATTATTACAAAAAATGCTCATCCAAACTATTGGTTTGGAGCAGATTATACAATGAATATATATAAAGGTTGTTGTCATGGTTGTATTTATTGTGATTCTAGAAGTAGTTGCTATGGAATTGAAGAGTTTGATAAAGTTAAAATAAAAAAAGATGCACTAAAAATAATAGAGGGTGAATTAAAATCTAAAAGAAATAAAGGTGTTATTTGTACAGGAGCAATGAGCGATCCGTACAATCCTTTTGAAAGAAAATTAAACCTAACTAGACAATCGTTAAAGTTATTAAATAAGTATAACTTTGGTGTAGCAATAGCCACTAAAAGTGACTTAATAACTAGAGATATAGATATATTAAAAAATATTAATGATATTTCCCCTGTATGTGTAAAAATGACTATAACAACTTTTGATGATAATATGTGTAAAAGGATAGAGCCAAATGTTAGTTTATCTTCTCAAAGATTTAAAGCTTTAGAGGAACTAGCAAATAACGGTATATATTGTGGTGTTTTAATGATGCCAATTTTGCCCTTTATAAATGATAATGAAGAAAATATAAAAAGTATAATAAAAAGGGCAGAAAATTGTGGAGCAAAATTTATATATCCTTACTTTGGAGTAACTTTAAGAGATAATCAAAGGGAATATTTTTATAAGAAATTAGATAACAACTTTCCTCATATAAAAAATAAATATGAAACAAATTTTAGGTTAAAATATAATTGTCAATCATTAAATAGAAAAATTTTATATGATATTTTTAGAGAACACTGCGATAAGAGCAATATAATTTATAATATGAATAAAATCATTGATGATTATAAATATGACAGAACATCTCAATTAAGTTTTTTTGACTAATGTTTGATTATTTTTTAGGAATCTAAATCTTTTAATTAAATGTTGATTTTAGATTCCTGTCTTTTAATTTTAACCTAAAAATAAAAGATACAAATTTAGTATCCACATATTAGGAGGATTGATATGTTTAACAAATTCAAAATAAATCTTAAAAATTATATACATCATACATATTTTGATAAATATAGATATGTAAAATTAATCTTTATGTTATTGATTTCATCAATGGTAGGATTGGAAATGGCCTTTTTAGGAACTGGTCTTCCTAAAGTTTTAGATTTTATAGTATTTACTGCCGCTACTTTTTTAGGTTTGATAATTCTTATCGTTATTTTGCAGTTAGTATCTTTAATTATAAAAAAAATACCTATAAAAAATCTTCCTTTTATAATTGGATTGTTTATAATTTCTTATATATTCGTGACAAATTTCTTTATAGATACATCATTCGAGGCTGATGTTTTTATATCTATTACTATTGGAATTATACAATTAATATTTATATATAGTATTTTAAAATTGTTAAGTAAAAACAAGAAAAATGGATTTATATGGTCAATATTTATATTTTCATTATTTATAAATATTTCTATGATATATTTTATTGGATTTAAAGGATATGATGAGAATCTTACTGAAAAGTATTTATCATTAAGGGTTGAAAATAATAACGATTCCTCTATCTTTAGAGAGCTTATTAAAAAAGGGGATTATTCAATAAAGAAGTTAAGCTATGGTTCATCTGATAAATATAATTTAAAAACTTCAAAAGTAAATTTATCACCATATGTTTCTGATGAAGAAGGAATTATAGGTAAACTTAGAAATATATATTGGGGATTTGATTCTTATTCTGTACCTATAACAGGGGATGTGCTTTTTCCTGAAAAAGGTGAAAAACTGCCACTAATTTTAATTGCCCATGGAAATCATACTATGACTACACCGTCCCATGAAGGGTATGAATATTTAGCTAACCACCTTGTAAGTAAAGGATATGTTGTAGCTTCTATAAATGAAAATTTTTTGAATTTTTATATAAATTCAAATTTAGCTGATGAAAATGATGCTAGGGCAGTTATGATGTTAAATAATATAAAAGAATTTGAAAAATTTAATAATGATAAAGAAAATCCACTTTATAATAAAATAGATATGAATAATATTGCACTAGTAGGACATTCAAGAGGCGGAGAAGCAGTAGCTATCGCTGCATTATTTAATAAATTAAGTTACTATCCTGATGATGGAGATATAAAACTTAATTTCAACTATAATATAAAATCTATAGCAAGTATAGCACCTACTTATAATCAATATAAACCTTCTGGTAAGTCAGTAGAATTAGAAAATATTAATTATTTTTCAGTTCATGGTTCTTATGACCAAGATGTAACGGAATTTGATGGAAGAGAACAATATGATAATGTTAAATTCACTGATGGGAAAGATTATTTCAAAAGTTATCTTTATATTTATGGAGCAAACCATGGCCAATTCAATAGCACTTGGGGACGATATGATCTTAACAAGCCAATGGGATGGTTTTTAAATACTAAGCCAATTATTAAAGATGAGGATCAAAAAAATATATTAAAAGGATATTTAACTGGTTTTTTTGATTGTACTCTAAAGAATAAAAATCAATACAAAGATATGTTTATAAACTATAAAAATATTCAAAATGATTTACCTAGAACTGTATATATAAATGAATATGAAGATAGTAATTTTAAAGTTATAGCTAATTATGAAGAAGATTTAGATTTAAAAACATCGTCTTTAAAAGATAGTTCTATATTTGGGAAGAACTTTACGATATGGCGTGAAGAAAAGGTTAGAAGAAGGGATGGTTCTTCTACTAGAAACACAGCGGTTAGACTTAGATGGTATAAGGGGTCTGGAAGTTTTTATAGTATATCACTTCCAGAGGATGATATTTATTTAGAAAATATAAATAATAACTCAATACTGCAATTTTCAGCATGTAGAATGGATAATTACGACGTTATAAAAAATGAATTTAATGATGTGGATTTTACAATTCAATTGGAAGATGTTAATGGAAATGTTTCATCTGTTTTATTAAAAGATTACTATACGTTATATCCTCCATTAAGGTCTAATTTATATAAAAACAACTTTTTAGTTAAAAACAATACAATAGAACATGAACTTCAAAATTTTACTTTTCCAATAGAAGAATTTGTTAAAAACAATTCTAAATTAAATATTAAAAAATTAAAAACTATAAAGTTTGTTTTTGATAAAGGAGTTAAAGGAGATATTCTATTAGATAATATTGGAGTATGTATTTAGGTGAGATTCCTTATTATCTAAATAAAGGTTATTTAAATTTGCAGTTTGGAGGCTTGATTATTTATTTTTTAAACAATTTTATATTAATTATATTTTCTAGTTGGAAATACAATAAAACCAGTACTTAATAAAATGGTACTGGTTTTATATTTAAATTATAATCCTAAAAAGCATTGAGCGTTTTCTACGTATCCTGTAATTTTTACTTTTGTATAATTTTTTATTATTATTTTATACTTAATTGAAAATAATTGTACTTTTTATCTATAGTTGGTATAATTTAGATAAAATTACTTATAGGGGGCTTTAAGATGGCTAAAACTAAAGAAGAAATGAAACAAGAACTTAACGATGCTAAGATTTATTTGAAAGAAGGTATTGAAAGAATAAATGAAGAGCAAAGAATAAAAAAAGAAGAAAGAATAGAGAATGCAGAAAAAAATGCACAAACAGGAAAGGTAAATTATTTTCATCGAAGTGCATGGGATACAATGAGTGAAAAAACTCTAAAGATATTTAACATATTTTTTAGATGTACTGGTATATTTTGTCTTACAGGAGGTTTAATAGTTTTCTTTGCAGCAGGAGATAAATTAGGCCTTATACCTGGAATACTTGGTTTATATTTTACATTACTTGATGTTAGAAAATTTACTAGTTCATATAAAACCGAAAAAAAAGCTAGAAAATAAAGCTTGGTAATGTTTAAATGCAATTACTATATAGTAATATTTATTAGTAAATCAATAAATGAAATGTTATTTTATACAGTTTTTTAAAATATTGAATAAATCATAAGTACAATTTAAAAAACTATAAAAAATTTTCAGAAATGTGTTTACAAAGTAATTTTAGTATGATACTATAAGTATAAATTATTAATCTTTTCTGAAAAGGTTATATATTTGAATTTGTGCACAAATAAATGTAAATTAAATATTAAATAGACTATGATAGGAAGAGTATTATAGGTTACAGTTTACAGAGAGGGAATATCACTGGCTGGAAGTATTTCTAAATATGACTATAAGAAAACTACCCTGGAGTTATGGCTTATTAGCTTTTAAAGTGAAATGTCATCGGTTAGATGCCGTTATTAAAACGAGAAGAATTGAATTTTAATTCAATTTGGGTGGAACCACGAATATACAGCATTCGTCCCAACAGGGATGGATGCTTTTTGTTTTACCCAAAATCAGTAATGATTTTAAATTAATAATAAATTAATAAATTAAGTTAAAGTTTTACATAAAATTATTGAAATGCAAAAACAAAAAAGTTCTCTTAATATTAAAATAATTACAAACTATGTGTAATATTAAAATTTATAATTAAAATATAATTTTAAAAGTGTACATAGAATTATAATATTAAGGATTTATTATCAAATGAGAATAGAGACTTTATTATAAAACAATTAAAAATGTTTTATGGCGATACTTAGAAATGACGTATTATATAGCTTTACAATAAAAAATAATAAACATAAATCTTTTTGAAAAATAAATTTATATTTTCAATTGATAAGGAATTTTTGAAAATTAAACATTAAAAGTTTGAGAATTTATATAAAAAATATTTTGGAGGGATAACAATGAAAATGATAAATATAAGATTAAAAGATAATTCAATAAAAGAAATAGAGGAAAATATTAGTGTATATGAACTTGCTAAATCAATTAGCAACAAATTAGCAAAAGTAGCTATAGTAGGAAGAGTTAATGATGAATTAGTTGATTTAAGTTATAAATTAAAAGAAAATGATAAAGTTGAAATTTTAACATATGAAGATAAAGAAGCTATAGATGTTTTAAGACATTCAACTACTCATATAATGGCACAAGCAGTTCAAAGACTTTATAAAAATGCTAAATTAGCAATAGGACCTTCAATAGACAATGGATTCTACTACGATTTTGATGTTGAAAAAGCTTTTTCAGAGCAAGATTTAGAAAAAATTCAATGTGAAATGGATAAAATAATAGAAGAAAATCTTCAGTTTGAAAGAATAGATGTATCAAGAGAAGAAGCAATAAAATTAATGGAAGATAAATGTGAACCATATAAAATAGAACTTATTAAAGAGTTACCAGAAGGAGAAAACATTTCACTATATAGACAAGGTGATTTTGTTGATCTTTGCAGAGGACCACACATTCTATCATCAAAATATATAAAAGCTTTTAAATTATTAAGTGTAGCAGGTGCATATTGGAAAGGTAATGAAAAAAATAAAATGCTTCAAAGAATTTATGGTACAGCTTTTGAAGACAAGAAAGCCCTTGATGCATACTTAAACAACTTAGAAGAAGCTAAAAAAAGAGATCATAGAAAGTTAGGTAAAGAGCTTAAATTATTTACAGTTATGGAAGAAGGACCAGGATTCCCATTCTTTTTACCAAATGGTGTAGTGTTAAAAAATACTTTAATAGATTTTTGGAGACAACTTCACATAGAAGATAACTATATAGAAATAGAAACACCTATAATGTTAAACAAAAAATTATGGGAAACTTCAGGACACTGGTATCATTATAAAGAAAATATGTATACTTCTGTTATAGATGAAGAAGAATTTGCATTAAAACCTATGAACTGTCCTGGTGGAATGCTTGTATATAAATCAGAAGCACATTCATATAGAGATTTTCCAATGAGAGTTGCAGAACTTGGAAGAGTTCATAGACATGAGCTTTCAGGAGCGTTACATGGACTTATGAGAGTTAGAGCATTTACTCAAGATGATGCCCATATATTTATGTTACCAGATCAAATAAAATCAGAAATCAAAGGTGTTATATCACTTATTGATAAAGTTTATTCAAAATTTGGATTTAAATATAGTGTAGAACTTTCAACAAGACCAGAAAATTCCATGGGTAGTGATGAAGAATGGGCAATTGCAGAATCTTCATTAAGTGGAGCACTAGATGAAATAAATATGGAATATAAAATAAATGAAGGCGATGGAGCTTTCTATGGTCCTAAAATAGACTTCCATCTTGAAGATAGTATAGGAAGAACTTGGCAATGTGGTACAATCCAATTAGATTTCCAACTTCCACAAAGATTTGATCTTAACTATATAGGAGCTGATAGTGAAAAACATAGACCAATAGTTATTCACAGAGTAATTTTAGGTAGTATCGAAAGATTTATTGGTATATTAATAGAACACTTTGCTGGAAAATTCCCAACATGGTTAGCACCAGTTCAAGTAAAGGTACTTCCTATATCAAATAAATTTAATGATTATGCAATGGAAGTAACTAAAACTCTTAAGGATAATAATATAAGAGTTCAGTTAGATGATAGAGATGAGAAAGTAGGATACAAAATTAGAGAAGCTAGCAATGAAAAAGTTCCTTATATAATAGTTATAGGTGAAAGAGAAGTTGCTGATAAAACAATTTCACTTAGAACTAGAAAAAACGGTGATCAGGGAACTGTTGCTTTAGAAGAATTTATTAAAAATATTAAAGTTGAAATTGAAAATAAAGAAATATAAAATTTAATTTATAATAACTAAAATGTGCTATTAACAACTTAAAAAGTTTGTTAATAGCACATTTTTATTTAATGAAACTTCAAATCAAATATTATTGATAATCACTTGCAATTAGAATGAGAATGTGTTAATATTACTTTGGAAAGCAAATATGTAATATAAGTAAAATATTTCATTGAAATGTAATTTAAAACATATTGTATATATTTAAAAATCTAATTTCATTTATACGTCGTGTTTTTGAAAATCAAAATAAGTAGTACATGCTTAACTGCTTTAAAATATATCTATGATTAATATAGAATTAGAGAAAGAGGTGACATTATGTTATATAAAGTTTTGAATTTTTTACATAAGGAAGGAAATTTTTCAACTAAAGCTATATCTAAATCACTTAAATTGCCGGAACCTATTATTGATGATTTAAAAGAAAAGCTGATTAATATGGGGTATATAAAAAAAGTAATTTGTGATGTATCTATGTGTGAAAAATGCTCCTGTGGATGTAACAGTAAGAAACTAAATGATAAAACTGATTGGGAAATAACTGAAAAGGGAATCAATTTATTAAAAAAGATTAGTTAATATATTTAAAAGTAATATACTAGGGAGGTTATTATGAACACATTAGATCAATTAAGTATTGGCGAGAAAATTAAAGTGAAAAGTATAGAAAAAGATAGTGCTGTAAAAAGAAAGCTTTTAGATATGGGTATAACACCAGGTGTAGAACTTAAAGTAACTGGTAAAGCGCCTTTTGGTGATCCACTTGAGATTTTAGTAAGGGGATACAAATTAACCCTTAGAAAAGATGAAGCTAAAGTTATTAGCGGAGAATAAAAAGAGGTGATTTTATGATAGTACCTATGAATCTAGCAACAGAAGGTAATACAGTGGAAGTGAAATCTATATCTATGAAAGATGGACTAAACAAAAGACTTGGAGAATTAGGAATTATATCAGGTAATAAAATAAAAATAATTAAAAATGATGGAAGAAGTCTTATAATTTCTATAGAGGATAGTAGATTTGCTTTAGATAATAATATAGCTAAGAATATTATGATAGCAACTTAAAGAAAATTTTTTTGGAATTTTATTGATAATAACTTTCATTATCAAAGAGGGGGATTAAAATGAAGACAATAGCATTAGCAGGTAATCCTAACTGCGGAAAGACTAGTTTGTTTAATATATTAACTAAAGCTAGACAACATGTAGGAAATTGGCCAGGAGTTACTGTAGAAAAAAAAGAAGGTATTTTAAAATATGAAGGTAATGAGTATAAAATTGTAGATTTACCAGGCACTTATAGTTTAGGTGCCTATTCTGAAGATGAAGTTATAGCAAGAAATTACATAGTAAAAGATAATCCAGATGTAGTTATAAATGTAATTGATGCTACTAATATAGAAAGAAACTTATATCTTACACTTCAATTAATAGAAATGGGAGCTAAAGTAGTTATAGCTTTAAATATGATGGACGAGGCTGAAAGCAAAGAAATTTCTATTAAAATAAAAGAACTTTCTAAAAAACTAGGGATAGATGTTATACCAACAGTTGCTGTAAAAAATAAAGGTATAGACAATCTTATAAAAGCTAGTATAAAAGATAATATTAATACTTCAAATATAAAAATTAATTATGGTGAAGATATCAATAAAGAGTTAGAAGGTTTAGCAAAATCTATTGAAAAAAATGTTAAAGATAGCACTCTTTCTTCAAAATGGGCTGCATTAAAGCTTTTAGAAAATGATTCTCATATAAAAAGGGAACTTAACATTGATGAAGATGATAAATTAAAAAAGCAACTAGAAGGATGCTACAAAGGAATTGAAGAAAAAGTTGGTTTTGAGCCAGAAATGGCTATCGTAAACGAAAGATATTCTGTAATATCTGAAATTGTATCAGATACGGTAACTAGAAAAGAACAATCTAAAGAAACTGTTTCAGATAAAATAGATAAAGTGGTAACGAATAAATTTTTAGGAATTCCTATATTTGGACTAATTATGTATTTATTATATCAAATTACATTTACTGTTGGTGCAGGAATTCAAGATTGGACTGATGGGCTTATTGCATCATTAGGGGCGTCTACCGGTGCTTTCCTTACAAATGCAGGCGCTCCAGAAGTTTTATCAAGTTTTGTTAGCGATGCAATTTTTGGTGGTTTAGCAGCTGTAATAGCTTTCCTACCTTTAATTATGGTGATGTATTTCTTAATTGGTATATTAGAAGACAGTGGTTATATGGCCAGAGCTGCTTATGTTATGGATAAATTAATGAGAGCTTTAGGTCTTCATGGAAAAACCTTTGTTTCTATGCTTGTTAGTATCGGATGTAATGTTCCTGGTATAATGGCAACAAGAACTCTTGAAAATAAAAAAGATAGAATGATTGCAATACTTATAAATCCATTTATTTCTTGTGGTGCAAGACTTCCTGTATATTTATTATTTATAACAGCATTCTTTGAGAAAAATCAAGCTTTAATATTATTCGGACTTTATGCTGGTGGACTTCTTGTGGCACTTTTAATGGGAAAAATATTTAGTAAAACGTTATTTAAAGGTGAACCTTCTTATTTTGTAATGGAACTTCCAAGCTATAAGGTACCATCAATCAAAAATGTTGTAATGTTAATGTGGGATAAAGCTGGTGCATTTATTAAAAAAGCAGGAAAAGTTATTTTACCAGTAATGGTGGTTCTTTGGGCATTATCTAACTTCCCATTAGGTGTTGAACCTAATAGTGAAGAGTCACTTCTTGGTATTATAGGTGGTTTCTTTGCTCCATTATTTACTTTAGCTGGTTTTGGAACATGGCAAGCTGGTATATCTCTTATAACTGGTATATTAGCTAAAGAAACTGTTGTAGCTACAATGGGATTAATTTATGCTGGTGTAGAAGAAGGTGTTGCAGTAACAACTGCAATTCAATCAATATTTACTCCACTATCTGCCTTATCTTTTATGGTAATGTCTTTATTATATACACCTTGTTTAGTTGCTCTTGGTGCGGTAAAAAGAGAAACTAACTCTTGGAAATGGACATTATTCACAGCGGTTTATACATTTGTAGTTGCATGGATAGCTGCAGTACTTGTATATCAAGTAGGGTTATTACTTGGATTTAAGTAATAAGATTTTAAATTAATAAAATATCTATAAACTAAGAACCTTTAGTTTATAGATATTTTTTAATTTTTAAATATATATTCTATAAGTAAGTTTTCCTACATATTTAATATAATTATATCATATATTTATATTAATAGAACTTTCTAAAGGAGATTTTATGGCTACAGGATATATAAGGGTTCAAGTTTCTTTTGCAAAAGAAGCTATGCCAGTTCAAAATTGTAAAGTCACTATTCGTAAATTTAACGATGAAGATATATCCTTTGAAAAAGTGTTGTACACTAATATTAGTGGAATAGCAGAAACAATAGCATTAGAAGCGCCAGCAGAAGAATTTTCACAAACAGCTCAAAATGAGGTAATACCATATAAACTTTATACTATTACAGCAGAGGCAGAAGGGTATATACCTACGGTTATAAATGGAGTTCAGATTTTCCCAAATGTAACAGCTCTTCAAAAGATAGAAATGTTTCTTCAAAATCCTAAAAGTAATATAAAAGAAAACATATTAAATATTCCTCCACATCAACTTACTTTAAGTGAGCCAAGGAATAAACAAGTAGGACCAAAAGTAGCACAGTATCTTTTAAAAGAGACATATATTCCTAAATATATAACTGTTCATTTAGGAGAACCAAATGCATATGCGGAAAATGTGACAGTAGCTTTTCCGGAGTATATTAAAAATGTTGCTTGTAGTGAAATTTACCCGACTTGGCGCAGTGAAGCTTTAAAAGCAAATATTCGTGCTCAAGTTTCTTTTGCATTAAATAGAGTTTATACCTCATGGTATAGAGATAAAGGATATAGTTTTGAAATTACTAATTCTAAAGCATATGATCAATGCTTTGAATTAGGACGAAATTATTTTACTAATGTAAGCCAAATGGTTGATGATATATTTAATCAATATATATCTAAAATAGGATTACTTGAACCATTATTTGCAACATTTTGTAATGGTATAACAGTTACTTGTAACGGCTTATCCCAATGGGGATCTTTGGATTTAGCAATTAGAGGCTATGACGGTTTTGGAATATTACAACATTATTATGGATATGATATTTCACTAATTATGGCTAATAATATAGAAGGTATGTTAGCGCCTTATCCTGGAAACACTTTAATGCTAAATAGTAAAGAAGAGGATGTTAAAATTATACAGTTAAAATTAAATGAAATCAGTAATAATTATACTGCTATACCTAAGATTCCAAAAGTGGATGGGTTCTTTGATGTTGCTACTGAAAAGGCAGTTATTGCATTTCAAAATATTTTTAATTTAATACCTGATGGAATAGTAGGTCGTTCTACATGGAATAGAATTTATTTTATTTACTCTGCTGTTTTAAATTTAGAAGAAGTAGAAGCACTTAGTAGTACTGAGGAGTATAAATATGTTACTCTTAAAGAAGGCTCTACAGGTGATGAAGTAAAACTTTTACAATATTATTTATTAGTTATATCTAATCTTTATAACGAAATACCAAAAGTTAAAATCACTGGAGTTTTTGATGATGATACTAAAAACGCTGTTTTAGCTTTTCAAAAGTATTTTAATATGTTAGTTGATGGTATAGTAGGACGAAACACCTGGGAAAAACTTATTGAAATATATTATGAAATTGAAAGTACATTCCCTAAAAGTAATAAAAATCAATTGCCTTCTAACTATATGTTAAAAGAAGGATCAATAGGAGATGAAGTAAGGTTACTTCAGTATCATCTTGCTGTTATTTCAGATATATATCCAACTATATCTAAACCTAAAATTACTGGAGTTTTTGATGATGATACTAAAAAATCTGTATTAGATTTTCAAAGATACTTCGGGCTTGATGAAACTGGAAATGTAGATTATAATACATGGAATAAAATACAAGGGGTATTTGATGGATTAAGGCCATTTAAAAAAGAATAAAAGAAAAGAACCATATCAACTTCAAATTTGATATGGTTCTTTTTTTATTCACTAGATTTTGAAAAATATATGTTAATTATAGAAACTACAATAATAATTCCATAACCTATTAAAGATAGGTAGTCAGGTATTTCTTTAAAAAGAACAAATCCATATAATGCAGCAAATAAAAGACCGATGTAATCAAACATAGATATTTCGCTAGCTGGAGCATTTTTATATGCCAATGTTAAAAAGATTTGCCCTAATGTAAATGAAAGCCCTCCTAATATTAAAAATGTTATGTTAGTTAATGTTAAAGCACTTGTGTTAACAAGAATCCATGGACTCATAGTTATAGTTGCTATGCCAGTAAAAGACAGTATAACTGTAAAAAAGCTTTCTTTATCACCTAAAACTCTTATCATTGTATAAGCTACACCAGCACTTAATGCAGAAATAACACCCATTAATGCTGGTATTATAGCTGCATTAAATTGGGGTTTAATAACAAATAAACTTCCTATAAAAGCTAACAATAAAAATATAAGTTGCTTTTTAGTGATTCTTTCTTTTAATATAAAAAATGAAAATATTATTGTGAAAAATGGACTTAATTTAGTAAGTATCGTTGCATCTGCAAGCAATAAAGATTCTATAGAATAATATAAGGTTAATATAGAAATTGTTCCCATAACACCTCTTAAAAGTAAATACTTTCTATTTTCTCTTTTACCTAAAAAAGAATCTTTTCTCTTAAGTATTATTATAGAAATTATAATTGTTGCTACTGCATTTGAAATAAAAGTTTTTTGATATGGGCTACATTCAAGTGCTAATTTTGCAAAAAGGTTCATAGTTGCAAAAGATAAAGAAGCTAGTATTATATAAATAATTCCTTTGATTTTGTTGTTACTACTCATTTCTTTTCTCCTTAGTTACATTTAGTTATATTTTAAAAGTACTAAACAATTATATATTAAATTTATATTTTTTTCCACTTTTCATAGTTTAAGTACTTTAAAATGCTTAATTTATATTTTATTAACAGGGATTATACAAGTGTTTGTAGAATTAAAATAATATACTATTTACATTAACAATGATTAATATATTATTTATAAGTTTTACTAATAAAAAACATACTAACATATATGACTTTATAGAATTCTCTTATCTTTTTAAAAATTCATTTCAAAAATAGGCAAAATTCTAAATTTAGCTTCTTTAATAAATTATTAAAATCTCCTAGTTTATTTAACATATATATGTTAAAATTCATATGGTTTTAAAATAATTTACAGTTTATGTACAAAGGAGGCCAATATGCTTAATGTTAGTTTAGTATTAGGTATACTTGTTAGTTTTTCTACGTTTTTATTAATTTTTTTAAAAAGAAAATTTATTATAAAGTCATATATAGAATCATTTTATGTTATGACATATTTTAATTTATGTTATTTAGCTTATGCTATAGAGTATCATAGTTTAATTAGTTTTAAAAGTTTATTTGTATTAGCACTTATGGGAATTTTGTATTATATTTCTTTTGATCACGGAAAATATAGTTATAGCATTTATGGTGAACGTGGCTATTCTGTTGATGATTTGATTTTATACTATTTAAGAAAAAATAACATAAAATTCAAAACTGTTAATAATTCGTATATTTTATATTTTTATGATGAAATATTAAAAATAGAAGTAAATTCATTAAATATATGTAGCAATATCTCGCTAAACACCAACGCTAGTAATACCAACAGATTAGACGCTCTTGCTGAAGATATAAATTCATATTTTAATACACAACGTAAAAAGCATTCTTTAAAATCTAAAATGTTATATTCAAGTTTTTTATTCATATTTGTAATATTGACAGTGGCATCTATTTTACAATTAAATAATATATTAATATAAGAGGGCATACTTTCCCTCTTATATTAATATATTAAGTTTTCGAAATTTTCTATACTTTAAAATTGAATTGTATTTTATTAGGTTTATAATTTACATCTTTGCTAAGATTAAGTAAAAATATTTATTAACCAATCTTCAGTTCCCTAATTTTAAATTTAAATGTGTATTTAAGCTTGATTTTGGATTTTTATATCTTATATATAGGAGATTTCGATTTCTAATTTATTTTAATATATGTTTTATAAAGGGGTGTTTTTATGAGTTTCAAAAAAATCAAACAACCGAAAACTATATATATAAACGATAGATTAAAACTAACGAAAGTCACGAAAGACAGATATAAGTTGGCACTGCCATGGTACAGTAATCCTGATATATTGTATTATTCTGAAGGCAAGGATATAGCACCTTATGAAATAGAAAAAATAACTAAAATGTATGATTATTTATCGTCAATTGGTGAATTATACTTTATAGAAATTTTAGAAAATAATTCTTGGAAAGCTATAGGAGATGTAACTTTATCACAAGAAAATTTACCTATAGTTATAGGAGATAGTGATTATTTTGGAAAAGGTATTGGAAAACAAGTTGTATCTACATTGATAAATCGTGCGAAAATTTTAGGATTAACAGAACTTCATATACCTTTAGTTTATAAATATAATATAAGATCTCAAAAGCTTTTCACTTCTCTTGGATTTACTCTTTTACAAGAAAATGATGACTATTACTCATATGTACTAACTTTATAGTTTATCTTGATTTTGAAATTATATAATTTATAAAAAATAGAGCTTAAAAAATATTATTATTCATTGATAATTATTATTCAACTTCAATTTATACAATTTAAATTTTTTTAAAATTAAATTCATAGGTGAATTATACAAGTGGGTGAAAGTTTTTTACTCACTTTTGTTTTTTTATTTCAATGTGTTCGCTACCTCTTTTTAGGTTATTTTTTATGTTTTTCATCACATTTTTTATTATATAGTTAATTACTTCCTCTTTTTAAGATTTATTATTTTAACTTATATTTTATATTTAAGTTAAACTCGATATAATAAAAGTTATATTGAGTTTAACTTATTTTCTATAATTATTAACAGTTAATCATTTATTTGTTTACCGATCTATGATATAATTTACAGTGTAAACATTAGGTTTACATTGAAAACTTAATGTTTACAATTAATAAGTATATATAGAAGTAAACAAATTTTATAGATTTAAGGAGAATTTTTATGGATACGACTTTTAGTGTAAGAATAAGTGATGAATTAAAGGAAAAATTTAATGATTTAGCACAAAAACAAGGAATAAACAACAAAGAATTCATGGAAACTATGGTAAAATTCTATGAGTTAAATTCAATTAAGGATGATAACTTTAGTATTAATGATGATATTAAAGAATTACAAAACATTACAGGAAGAATTGTAGACATATTTATAAATTCTACAGAGCGAAATAAAATAAAATTTCAAGAAGTAACTAATTTAAATAAAGAAGCTAATGTATTGAAAGAAGGAGAGATAAATAATCTTAAAAAGGAGATAGCCACATTAAAAGAAGAAAATAATAAATTAAAAGAGCTTAATAAAGAAATTGATAAAAGAGATAAGAAAATAAGTTCTTTAGAAGGTGATTTAAATCAATTAAAGAACTTTAATGTTATGTTAGAAGAAAAAAATAAAGATATGGAAAAATCACTATATGAGTTTAAAAGTATAAAAGAGGTAGATGAAAAGAAAAATAAATTGATTAATGATTTAGAAAAGGAAATTTCAACTTTAAAAAATTACTTAAAAGAAAAAGAGTTTAAAGTTGAAAATCTTGAAGAGAAGCTTGCTATTTTACAAAACAATTATAAAAAAGAGGTAGAGGAGTTAAATAATAAAAATATATATTTAAGTGAAATGGAACTTGAAAAAATTAAACTTGAATATGAAAGAAAAATGTTAACTTTAGAAGAAGGATATAAAGAAAAATTAAATAGTAAAGAAACAGAACTAAATAATAAAATAATGAATCTTATGGAAAAACGTGAAGAAGACGGGGAAGTTATACGTAAGCTTATAATGGGAACTCAAAAGAATAATGAAAAATAATATATTATAAATAGTAGGTTTAAGAATTGGTGATAATTTTTTAAATACACATTCCATTTATGTTTTAATAAGTAAATATAGAGAGAAAATTCACACAACAAAAACATTTTACAAATATTCATTAAGGTGAGTGGAGATTATTTTATCACCAATTCTTATTTCAATTATTGACTTTAGTATAATTTTTATGCATTTTACAAAAACAAATTTAAAATAAAATATATTAGCTTAAGCTGAGAAAAAATCTATGTGATTTATATTCTCATTTCCTTTTATCTTTATATTAAGGTGTCCACCTGCATCCTCACCGATAATTCTAATAAGATATTTATCACTTTTAGGTATATTAATTTCTATATCTTCATCTTCATTTTCTTTCACCTCATTTTTTTTAGCTACTATGTTATAGTTAGAATCTAATACTACAATATAAAATAACCCCTTATTAATCCTAGTTTTATCTTTTATAACTATTTTTGTATCTTTGTCACAAAAAGCCTCCATCAAAGACCATTTACCTGTAAATTTATTAAAATCAAAACTCTTTCCATCCTGTGAATCTATTACATTTGTCATATGATAAATAGTTTTATCGGATTCATTTTTACTAGATAAATACATATTAGAATTAATATAAAAGTAACTATTTTTATATAAACTAAGTCCTAAAACTAAAAAAATTATACAAATAGCTATTAATTTTTCACTCTTCTTCATTTCATACCTCCATTTAATGTTCTGTATAGAATAAATATAAAATGTATATATTATACATTTTATATTTATTTACCTTTTAAGTCAATTAATTCATAATATTGAAATAATATGTGAATATTAATTAGCTGTAAATAAACAATTATATGATAAACTCTATAGTATATACAAATAAAAGAGGTGTTTAAATGAAAATTTTTATAAGTGCAGATATTGAAGGTGTAAGTGATATTTGTCATTGGAATGAAACTACAAAAGGACATGAAGATTATGAAGAATTTAAGATTCAACTTACAAGAGAAGTTAACGCCGTTTGTTTAGGTGCATTGAAGAATAATACAGCTGATATTTTTATAAAGGATGCACATGAAAGTGGAAGAAATATAATTCATAGAGACTTACCTAGAGAAGCCAATTTAATTAGAGGGTGGGCTTATCATCCTTATCTAATGATGGAAGGACTCGATAAAAGTTTTAATTGCAGCATATTTATAGGTTATCATAGTGCTGGTGGAACAAATGGAAGTCCTTTAGCTCATACAATGGACCCTAATAAAATTTTATATATAAAAATAAATGATGAAATAGCTAGTGAATTTAAAATTAATTATTATACTTCATTATATATAGGTGTTCCTGTTGTTTTAGTAACTGGAGATAGAGCATTGTGTGAAGAAGTTAAAAAGGTTAATAAAAATATTAAGACTATTGTAACTAAAACTGGAGTAGGAGATTCTGCTGTAAATATCCACCCTATGGAAATAGAAGATACAATTTCAAAAACAACAGAAAATTTAATAAAAGAAGCTGTTTTTGATAAATTTATAGAACCTTTACCTAACAGTTTTAACGTAGAAATAAGTTATAAAAATCATAATGATGCCTATAAAGCTAGCTTTTTTCCAAAAGTTGAGTTAAAAGACAGCAATACTATAACTTTTAAATCTAAAGATTATTTTGAAGTTCTACAAGCATTTTTATTTTTAACATAAACTCAGTAATTAAAGTCATTTTTTAACTTTATAAGTCTTTATAAGTAAATATAGAAAAGTCTATGTGAAGATAAAATATTAATTAATTCTATCTTCACATAGACTTTTATGTTTCAAACTTCATCTTTATAAACAAATATCCCTATAAAACTTAAAAAAACCATAACAACTAAAACTACAAAAATAAAATTGCACAATACAGTTTTAAAACCTGCCTTCCACGGTATGGTAACTGCATTTATTAAAAAAGTGATAGACCAAAGAAATATTATTAAAACATTTGATACTCTAATATTCTTTTGTTTTTTCTGACCACTTAACATATATCTGTTAAATTCCTTAACATTTACTAATTCTATAAATTTTTCATGAAAATTCAAATCTCTTCTTAGTACAATACATAAAAATAACAATAATAAAGCTAGTGCAAAAAATATTAATTTGAAACCAACAAGCTTGCCAACCAAGAGTGCTGTTATTGCAAGTATATACATAGAAAGGTATTTTTGAAATATTTCACTAAATAGCATTTTACAACAACTCCTATAAAGTTAATAAAAATATGTAGTTTAAAATAATTATTCTTTATATTAATATACACATGGATAATAATATTGATATAAAATATTATTTTCAATTGTTATGTAGATTAATTCTAACATATATTTTACCATTTTTAACCATGTTTTTCTTACTTTTCTGTTAATATTCTGTAATAAATATATAAAGTAATTGAGTAAATTCATTTTATACAGTAATATAGATTTATTTGTTAAGATTAATATTTATAATTCTTATCAAAATACTAATAAAATATGCAAAAATGATAATTTTAACTATAAAAAGAAACTTTTTATATACATATTCTATATAAATTCATTATATTTATTTTATAAAACAATTGAATCTATAACATTTATAACTTTCATTTTAAAAGTGAAATTCTTGTATAGCCTCGGGAATTTTTTTAATAATCAGCTCTACTTTGAATTTTTTTACTTTGAAAATTTCTTTTTATAAATAAAATCATATACTATTTTAAACTTTTTTATTGTATATTTTAGAGCTTTAATAATTTTTGATAAAATTTTAGTGCTGACTTCTATGAATTGTATGTTTTATCTTTATATTAAAGTATATTTTGAATAAAAAAACATGTTATAAATTCATTTTTTATGGATTTAAAATATATATCCTCGGTAAATTTTATAATTTTAACTATATATATGAAATATATCATAAAATTTCTTTCATATCTTTTTAAAGTTGTTAATGGTATTTTATTTATGTATAATTATGTTATATCTAAAGAAAAGGAGACTTTTAAATGAATAAAAAAAGAACTAGAGGCTTTGAAAAAATTTCTATAAATCAATTTGAAAAAGATTTTCAAGATTTAAATGTATCTTATGATGAGTTAAAATTGCCTAAAAGAGCTACAGCTAGAGCAGCAGGCTATGATATATATTCTCCTATAAGTTTTATATTGAACCCTAAAGAGGATATCATAATTCCAACTGGATTCAAATCTTATATGCTTAACGATGAAAGTTTAGACATATATCCTAGAAGCGGAATGGGATTTAAATATTACATAAGACTTGCAAACACTATAGGACTTGGTGATAGTGATTATTATAATTGTGATAGTAATGAAGGTCACTACTTTATTAAGTTAAGAAATGAAGGTAATAAACCTTGGATTATAGAAAAAGGCGACGCTATAGGTCAAGGAATCTTTAGAAAATATCTTTTAGCAGATGACGATGATTTTATTGGCAGTGAAAGAATAGGTGGCTTTGGTAGTACTGATAAATAATAAAATTGAAATATAGCTTTTAAAATCATATGTTATATAAAAAAACCTCGACCCTTATTAAATTAGAAAGGTAGAGGTTTTTATTAATGTTTATCTTTTATTATATCATCTGATAAAATAAAAGAAATCCAACCTTTTTTACTTACATATCGCAAAAACATTATAAGTCTTTGATAGATAGGGTGACATCCATTAATATAATCTTTTTCTGTTGTATTTTCATATTCCTTTTTTAAAATAGGCATTTCAAGTAAACATTGACCTAAATCATAAACATTTTTTCTACCATCTATATTCATCCAAACATTGCTACCTATTTTGTCAAATTTAATATCACTAATAGCAGGCCTTTTTTTGTTAATCTTTCTTAAAAATCTTTCTGCTAATTTATTATGATAGAATATTAAATATACAATATCATCTTTTATTTTATAATCCTCATGTTTGATAACTGGTATATATCTAAGAAAATTATCTTGCTCTTCATAATTTCTTTCTTTTTTTATCACTATACTCACTCCTTATATTTAAAATTATTACACATATATCTAAATTTAATACAAATTCACTTTAAAAGTAAATGAAAATTAAAAAATATATAAAAATAGGGTAGAGTACAAAACTCCACCCATAACAATATTAAGCTTTTTCTTCTATTCTAATTGAAAATGCATATACCCAATATGCTAATAATATAAAGGCTACTAATGCAGTCCAAGGGCTGTTAGCAATTGACGGCATAAAATTTGTTCCAATAGATATTTTTTCTGATAGAGGAGTACCTCCAATTGTAATTGTTGAAATAATTGCTACAAGTATTCCTGTTAATGCATCTCCAGCAACCAATCCTGAAGATAACAGTATACCTCTTTCTGTTTGAAGTTTACCTTGTTCTTCATTAGTTTTAAATTTCTTAGTTACAAAAGTTCTTACTATTCCACCAGTTAAAATTGCCGTAGTTAAATGTATTGGTAAGTATAGTCCAAGTGCCACTGGAAGTATTGGAAGTCCTGCCAATGCACAAAATATTCCTAGAATAGCGCCTACAACAACTAGTGTCCATGGTAATTGTCCAGTCATAACACCTTTGATAACCATAGACATCAATGTAGCTTGTGGTGCTGGAACAGCTTTAGATCCAATTCCATAACTGTTATGTAGCATTAGTAAAACACCACCAGCTGCAAAAGAAGCTAAAAATAAACCTAAATACATGCCCCATTCAACTTTTTTTGGAGTACCACCAATTATGTAAGTAGTTTTTAAACTTTGAGCAACTCCACCAGCAACAGCTATAGCTATACATACTACAGCTCCTGAAAGTATTGCAGTATTCATACCAGCTTGCTCTTCATATCTAAATAATTTTAAGATTCCTGTAATAAACAGTAGGGTAGCAATAGTCATTCCTGATACTGGATTATTAGATACCCCAATAATTCCTGCCATCCTTGCTGAAACTACAGCAAAAAAGAATGCAAATAATACTGCTAAAAATGAACCTAAAGCACCTAGTTTTAAACCTGGTAGGAACCAACCAAGGATAAATACTAAAATTGCTGCACCTAAAACCCAGGTTAATGGTGTATCTACATCAGTTCTTTTTACTATAGTAGTTTCACTATTTCCACCAAGTCCTTGTAGTGCTGTTTTAAAAGATTTTATTATTGTTGGTAATGACTTACCAAGACTAATAAATCCACCAGCCGCAACAGCTCCAGCACCTATATATCTTATGTATTGACTCCAAATGTCCCATGCACCCATTTCTGATATTAAAGATGCTGAAGGAAACAAGGGAGTCATAAGATCTGCTCCTACATATTTTATTAATGGTATAAGCCCAAGCCATGCAATTAGTGCACCACCAAACATATAAAGAGCTACTTCCAGTCCTACAATAAAGCCAACACCTACAAGAGAGGCCATTGCATTAACTCCAATTAATGTTCCTTGAAGAGGAGTTATTACCCATTCTGGTGATTCTTGCCAAATTTTAAATGCAGATGAAAAAAATTTGAATAGGGCACCAACACCAATACCTGTAGTTACAGTTTTAAGACCACTTCCACCTTCCATTCCTGTAACAAGAACTTCGGCAGCAGCCATACCTTCTGGAAAAATTAATTCACCATGCTGCTCAACTATTAAATATTTTCTAAATGGAATAACAAAAATTAGACCTAGTAGACCACCAAGGGCAGTACAAACAAAGATTGTATAAAGATTTAAAGTCATTCCCCAAATTATTATAGCGGGAAGGGTATATATTATACCACCAGCTATAGATTCACCCATAGCCGCAACGGATTGTATCATATTGGCTTCTAAAATATTATTTCTTCTAAATATTTTCTTTAAAATACCAGCGCCTAAAATAGATGCTGGTATACCTGCAGCTATTGTCATTCCAACTTGTAATCCAAGATATACATTAGCTGCTGCAAAAATACAAGCAAATATAATACCAATTATTATAGAAATTGTAGTTGCTTCTGGCATTGCTACATCAGTAGGTACAAAAGGCATATAATCTTCACCTTTAATTCCTCCATAGGCATTGTGAGAAAGCTTTTTATTTGTAGTCATTATTCTCCTCCTTACTTATTTCATTTGTTTAGTAAAATAAAGAGTATTATTTCTCCTCTTTATCTTCATTTGTTAAATAAATACCATCTTTAACTAGTTACAGATTGCATTTATATGTTTATTATTTTCTATAATATATTTTTTATTCTATTAGTATCTATTCATCCATCAATGGGTTTTGATTTATAGCTTCTCTTAAAGTGTCATTGTCTACATGAGTATATATTTGAGTTGTGGCTACATTTTCATGACCCAAAATCTGTTGTAATGTTCTAACATCAACCTTTCCGTATTTGTGCATTAAAGTAGCACTAGTATGCCTTAGCTTATGTGGTGTGTATTTATCCTTATCAAGACCTGCAAGCCCAACATATTTTTTTACTATTCTCTCTACAGTTCTTTTGTTAATTCTACCATATTTTCCACTTATAAATAGGGCGTCTTTATCTTCATTTTTAACTCTAAAATTAATTTCATTTCTAATAGGCATATAATTATTTATAGATTTTAGTGCAGCTTTATTTAAATATATAGTTCTTTCTTTGTTACCTTTTCCTAAAACTTTTAATATGTCACCTTTAATATTAGATATGTTTATACTACAAAGTTCAGATAATCTAAGTCCACAATTTAAAAATAGGGTAATGATACAATAATCTCTTTGTGAATTTTTATCTCTAGTTTTAGCGGCAGTTAAAAGATCTTTACTTTCATCTAATGTTAGATAAATAGGGCTACGTTTTCCTAATTTAGGGGACTCCAGTTCTAGTGTAACATTGTAGGGAATTAACTTAACTTTATTTACAAGATAGTTAAAAAGAGATTTTAAACTAGCAACTTTTCTTGCCTTAGCACTAGGACCATTTCCTCTAGAGTTTTCTAAATAGGAGACATAAGCATAAAAATCATTTAATGTAAGGGTTTTTAAAAGTTCAATAGAAATATCATTGATAGGGATGTTATCAAAATGAGTATCTAGAGGTACTAAATTTTTATGCAATTTCAAGAATCTAAGAAAAAGATTTATATCTGATGTATAGGCCTTTAGAGTACTTTTTGAGACACCTTTAACAGTAGTCATATAATTTAAAAAATCATCTATGTAATAGGGTTTTTTACAATTTAATTTAGCCATAAAAAATTCCTCCTAAGGTAAAATAATAAATAATTTACATAATATATACAGTATATCATAAAAACATAAAAATGTCGTGAAACTTACATTTCACGACATAAATGTATCACTGAAAAGAAAGGTTTTTATAGCTTTATATAATAATTATATCTATAACCTATCTTTTTTACCTACTATAATTTTATAAATTTAAATTATTTTTTTATAATAAAAGTTTTAGTAATAACTTTTTTGTTTTTAGTAACTTTTTTATTTATTTTAAATTTAAAATTCTTTCCAATACCTTTTATTCTAAATCCATTATTATTAACTTTATAATCTAATTTTAAATGGCCTAAGCTCTTTATACTATTAACTATCATTTTACACCCCTAAGTTTATATAATTATATTAATCTTCTACCCATTAAATTTAACTTTATTTTCCTATATTATATCATACTCAAATTATTAAGTAATCTTTCTTTATTATTATAATTTTAAAATTAATAAAAACAGACTGAATCTTTTTCATTTCAATCTGTTCTTATTTATAATTTATGAACTTATCCTAAACTTTTTTCATTTTATTTTTTCTTATTAAATATATAAACCCTATAATGACTATTATCTCTATAAATGTGGCTACTAAACCTGCTTCTGGTCCAAACACACCACCGGACACTATTGAATTATCTTTTAATTTTAAATCTATAAGTGTACCAACTGATGTATCTAAACCACTAACTTCAAATCCAAATATATTGCCTTGCATAAAGTTCCATGCAGCATGTAACCCACAAGCCCCCCAAAGATTTCCTGTATATATTACATATAATCCAAATGTAAATCCTGATAAAATAATATTTACAATAGCTAAAACATTGATATTAGGGTTAAATAAATGAATTAATCCAAAATATATAGATGATACAATGAGCCCTACTAACCCATTATATTTAGCACCTAAAATATTCATTAGCCACCCTCTTGCAACTATTTCTTCGCTAGCACTTTGAATAATCCATCCAGGTAAAATTATAAGTATGCTAGTAATAGCACTTATCCCTACATTTTGTATAGAATTCGTTTCAAGTGTAGCATAACCTAATATATATAATATAAAAGCAATTGTACACATCATTACACTTCCTAGTAAAAAACCTTTTAAATAGTTTCTAATACTATTCTCCTTATTAAGCCCTAAATCTGATATGTCTCTTTTTTCTATAAATTTTACTCTAAAAAATACTACTAGACTAATAAATAAAAATCCTGATAAATCTAAAAAGAGAATTAATAATTTATTGTCATTTGTATTTAATCCTAATGTAGTAAAGAATTTAAATAATATAATTGCAGCTATCCAGCCAAAAAATCCACCAAACTCAATCATAATTTCAGCTAGTATAGGAGTCCAAATTATATTACCAAGCTTCTTACTTTTTTTAGCTTTTAAGAATAAACTCTCATTATTATTTATTAACATTATTACACCACCCTTTTATATTTTAGTCTCCATATTAATGTTATATTAAGTAAATGTAAACAATTATTACTTTAAAATGAAATATATGTACTTGAATAGCTTTTAAATTACAAATTTTAGGTGGTAATTCATCATATTTATGTGTATAATATTTTAGTATGCTATAATAAACAATTACCTATTTATAAAATAACAAATTAATAAGGAGCAATTTTTATGGAAGAACTTAATGAAGTATTAAACTTAAATTTAAGTAATTTAAGTTTATTTGATATGACAGAAGATAATTTAATAGTTTTTAAGGAAGAAAATTATTATAACAAAAGTAATTTTTATTTTTGGTTATTAAATAAATTAGCAAAACTAGAAAATTCAAACTCTATAAAGGAGTTAGCATATGGACATTATTTAGCTTCGTATTATCTATTAATTATATTAACACCACTATGCTATGAGGAATTAGCATTTAATCATTGCAAAAAAGCTTTGGCCTTAGATGATAATTTAAAATATAAAGAATGGATGCTTATATTTTCTACTTATAACCTATTGACAGTTGAAGATATGGAATCATTAGTATCAGATGTATTAAAAAACAATCCTAATAGCTTACTTGTAAATACGTTGTATAATAATTAAATTAAAAGTGTCATACATAAAATTTAAATTATGTACGACACTTTTAATTTAAAATTCTTTTATTATTATATCAGATATAAATTCTGCATTATCTTTATTTTGTATGCTAAATACTGTAAGTGTTAATTTGCTTTCATCTAAATAAACATAAATTTTATTACTATTTATACAATTGTTATCTATATTCATGTTTATTTTTTTACTTAATTCCTCTTTCACAGTTTTATCTAAAGGAATAAAATCATCTAAATAAATAGTTAAATTCTCTACTATTCCACCAACTCTTAATGTAAAATCTAAATTACTAGTTTTAATACTTTTAAATAAACTATTTACCTTTTTATCATTGTTTAAAACTTCTATTATATCTCCTTTAAAATCTAAAGTAACTAAAGATATATCTGCCTCTTTATCATAAAGATTAAATGTATGATCTATTATACCTTTACACACATTTTTATATCCATTTTCAATATAATTCATCATTTTATCTATTGAAATACCAGTAACTAATTTTCCAGGTATGAATTCTTTGAGTATTTCTCTTAAAGGTTTAACTATTTTTATAGGAGCAACTAATGATATCTTGCCTTCTATATTTTTTAGATCATCTTTTAATGAATTATATAAAACAAGACTTAATAGTTTATTAATTTCATAATATGAAAGAGTTACTTCTATAATATTATCTTTTAAATCATATTTAAGATTTAAATCATTTTTGCCTGAATCTTGAAGAAACATTATTATTGTATTTAAATTTGAATGATAATTTTTTATTGTTTCTTTTAAATTTAAATTTATGTTTTTACTATCAAAAAAGTCTATATTAACATTAAAATTTTCTAATTTATCTAATTCTCTAAACATATCTTCTGTTGTAATAAAATTAATATAGTCACTTTTTATATTTAAATTCAAAGATTTATAATAACCATATTTCATTATTAAATTACTTAAAGCTTCTACAGATATATTTAAATTTTTTGAAACTACATGACCTTCTCCTTTTGCAGAATAACAAAACTCCCCTTCTTCAATCTCACAGTGGCTTTTTAAAATTAAAGTTTTATTCATATCTAAAAATAAAAGGTTATCATTATATTTATTTATTTCAAGATTATCTTTATAAAGATTTAATGCTAAAATATTTATTACATTTAAATTTGATGTTAATAAATTATTATCTTCCTCTTTTATTAAAATTTTTATCATATTGTACTCATTAAAGGCAATAATTAAGTTTTTATATATTATTTGTTTTAATTGAAAGAACGCCTTTAGAGCATCTAAAAATTTATATATAAATGTGTCCTTACTTATAGTAACATGATTTTCATTATCATCTAATATAATTGTAGAATTTTTGTTGCATAATAGGTTTTCTATATCATTTATTATATAGCTTGAACTTTTTTTTATTTCATTCTTCAGTATTAAATCTAATATTTCAAGTTGAAAATTATCAGGAGATTCTATATCAGAAACTACTATTGATAAGGGTAATGTTAATAAACTTTTGCTACCCTCTTTTTTAAAAATTATACTTCCACTATTTATGTATATAAATATATCATCTTGCAAATTAAAGTTATTTTCAATTAAATTTTCTGTCATGTTAAAATACTCCCCTTCAATTATATTTTTATTAGATATAAAATTATATGTTTCACTTTTTTCTTCGGTAAAGCTTATATAGTCTATAGACTGTTCTACTAAGGTAGTTGCTAGTTCTATTTCAGAAGATTCCTTTAAAAATATCTCTTCATCTTTAATTAATCTACCTTTTTTATTAAGCAATTCTAAAACTTTGTTTTCTAAGAGCTCTCTATTAAAAAGAAAGTCTTTATATTGGCTATAACTTAAATTAAGTTCTTTTAAAAGTATTATTATTTCATCTATGTTAGCATCTTTTATGTATTGATCTGTATACACCTTATTATTAAATTCTATTTTAAAAGTCAACTTTTTCAACTCCTTCTAAAATTCCAAAATACACCTATACTTAATGTCGGTTATTATTTTAAAATCTTAATTCTTGTATTTGTAAACAATAAGAAATTCATCATAGAATTAATACACTTTTAGATTATAATGTACAAATAAAAAACTTACTAAGTACTAATTTCCTTAGCAAGTTTTTATAAAATGTTTTTACTTAATTTAAAATATATATTATATAATAGTCTTATCCTTATCTTTTTTATATTCGTTTGAAAATATAAACGTTCCATAGGTAATAATATTAAGAACTGCTGCAAAAATTAAGGCTTTTAGTGTTATAGCACCTGCTTTTCCACCGGTTAGAGCCATTCCTATAGTATTATTTGCAAAGTGTATCAAAATTGGTGTCCATAAATTATTAGTTTTCATATATGCAAATCCTAAAAAAATGCCTAAAAATACACAAAATAAAATATGGTTTATAACACAGTATATTGGTGTCTCAGGGCTATATAAAGTAAAACAAAGTGGTAAGTGCCATATACCCCAAATAAATCCCAATATTAATACTCCTAGTCTTTTCCCAAAAATATTTTGTAGTCTTGGCTGAAGATACCCTCTCCATCCAAATTCTTCTCCAAAAAAAATAGTAAATGATAAAAAAGCATTTATACATAAACTTAACGGCATCATAAGTAAAGTAGAAAGTATTTTTAACACATCAAATGATTGATCATCTTGAAACAATATAGATATGCCAATACGAAGAAGATATAATCCTATAAATATTAATAAAATTATAGCAATTTTACATAAATTATTATTAAATTTTAAATTTATACTTTCAAAGGAATTATCATCATTACGTAGTATAATAATAACCGATACAAAGCTAGATATAGCCACAATTATTTGTATAATAATTGATAAAATGTTCAAATTGTTTTTAAAGACAAATGTACCTATAAATAAAATAATAATTGATATTATAGTAGTTACAATGAAAATATTAAAAAATATCTTTACAGGTCTTTTGATTTCTTCTTTTCTAAAATATCTCATGGTAATAATTGTGGCAAATGCAGGATAAAGCATTTGAACAATTGCAAAATTTTCAATAAATTCTGATGAAACATTTTTATATGCAATAAAAAGAATAACTCCCATCAAAACTGTAATCCCAAAATTTATAATTAAAAAAGTTAAAATTTCACTTTTATTTTTAGAAGAATAATTATTCATTAAACTAGCTCCTCTCATTTAGTATAAGGTCTAAATTGACATTTAAAATTATATATTTTTAAATTTTGATATCCTAAATAATAAGACATGGTCAAAATACTTTAAATTTCAATAAAACTTTTCAAAATTTACCTATTAGATTTATATATAACTTTGAATAGGACCATATTTTCTTATGTTAACTTTTTTAACTTTAACAATTATTTTTATCTAAATATTCATTCAATTCTTCGCAGTGTAGTTCCCATTGTTCTATAAATTCCTGTAATGATTTCTCAACATTTTCTTTTAAAATATCTAACTCCATTATTTTAGAGTAGTCTGAGCTATTTTCTTCCATTTCATTGTTTAAATGCTCAATTTTTTTTTCATTTTCTAATATAATAGTCTCTAGTTTAAATATTTTCTTTTCTAATACTTTTTTCGTATTTATATTTTTCCAATTTTTCCTTTCAGGTTTACTTTTCTTATTTTCTTCAATTTGAATATTAAATTTAGATTTTTCTTCTTTGTAAGCATCATAATTTCCATCATAGCTTTTAAAAGAGTTGTTTTCTATTGCGATTATTCTATTAGCAATTCTATTTATAAAGTATCTATCATGGGATATAAAGAATATAGTACCTTTAAAATCCCTTAAAGATTCTTCTAAGTTTTCTATTGAGTCAATATCTAGATGATTTGTAGGCTCATCAAGTATTAATAAGTTTATATCATCATACAAAAGCCTACTTAATTTTAATCTAATTCTTTCACCACCAGATAAATGCTTAACCTTTTTAAATACATCATTACCAAAAAACATAAACTTTGATAAATACTCTCTAGCTTTTCCCTCAAGAATAGAAATATCTTCTCTAAAACATTCTATAACTGTCATGGTTTCATCATTAAAACTTATGCTTTGTGGAAGATATGCTATTTTAGCACTTTCTGAAATCGTTACTTCTCCAGAATCTAAGTTTTCTTTACCAAGTAAAATTTTTAAAAAAGTAGTTTTACCACTTCCATTAGAACCTATTAATGCCGTTCGTTCTTTAAATCTAACTAACATATTTCCATTATAAAAAAGTGTTTTATCATCATAACTTTTACATAGATTTTTTGATTTTATGACTTCATTACCTGAGCGTTCACTATCTTTAAAATTAAGTGTCATATTTTTTCTTTCTAATTTAGGTTTATCTATTCTTTCCATTTTATCTAGACTTCTTTGCATACTTGCTGCACGTCTGAAAAACTTATTATTGTCCGCTCTTAATGCCCAATCTCTTAAATCTTTTATAGCTTTCTCCATAGCATCTATTTTCTTTTGTTGTTCTTTAAATTGATTAAACTGTATAAGCATATTTTCTTCTTTTTGTTTAACAAAATCAGAGTAATTACCTTTATATGTTTCGCAAAAACCATCCTCAATTTCTATAATTTTATTAACTACATTATCTAAAAAGTATCTATCATGGGAAACTATAATAACAATACCATCATAACTTTTTAAATATCCCTCTAGCCATTCTACTGATTCCATATCTAAATGGTTTGTTGGTTCATCTAATAAAAGAATATCTGGAGAATCTAAAAGAATTTTCCCTAAGATTACAGTAGTTTTTTCACCACCACTTAAAATATTAAAATCTTTTTTTAAAAAATCATCATCAAAATTTAATCCTTTACAAACCTTACTTAATTTTTCTTTTTGCTCAAACCCATCTTTTGCAGTGTATTTATCTTGCAAATAACTATATTCTTTTAAAGTTCTGTTTAAAATTTCTCCTTCTAATGTTTTCATCTTAATTTCTAAAGATTTCATAGTTATTTCAATTTCTTTTAACTCACTAAAAGCTAAGCTTAAAATATCTATAACCTTAACATCTTCATCATAACTTGGAATTTGGTCAAGATAAGAAATAGTATAATTCTTAGGTATAGTTATTAGCCCTTTATCGTCTCTTGTCATTGAAAAAATCCCTGCTATTAACTTTAATACTGTACTTTTTCCACATCCATTTGCTCCAACAATTCCAACTTTTTCACCATCATAAATATTAAAAGTAATATCCTCTAGCACCAATGTAGCATCTAAATACTTTTTTACTTTATTAAAAGATAGTTCAATCATCATATCACCTACAATCTTTAGTATTTAGTAAAATTATACCATTGAAAATTAATATTTACTATGAAATGCCCTTTTATTATTCTAACTAAAAACTATATTTAATAAGTCCTTTCCTTTATTACGCATAATATTGTGCTTGTGCCATATACATTTTGTTGTATTGGCTTTCTTTTTCTTTTATAAGCTCTTCATGTGTTCCATATTGAATAATTTTGCCTTTATGAAAAACTGCAATTTTATCACAAAATTTACAGCTAGATAGTCTATGTGAAATATATATTGCTGTTTTATTCCCTATAAGTTCATTAAAACTATTATATATTTCAAATTCTGCAATAGGATCTAATGCTGCTGTTGGCTCATCTAAGACAACTATAGGTGCATCTTTATATACTGTTCTTGATATAGCTAGCTTTTGAGCTTGTCCTCCTGAGAATTCTATACCATACTCTTCAAAAGTTTTGTATATATGAGTGTTTATACCTTTATCTAATTTTAGTACATCTTTTTCTAGTCCAGATTTATTTAAAGCTTCGTATAACTTTTCTTTATTGAACTTTTTAGTATCATTAAGTATAATGTTTTCTTTAATAGAAAATGCAAATAACTTAAAGTCTTGAAAAACTACTCCTAAAATTTTCATATATTCATCATAATCATAATTTTCGATATTTACTCCATTTAGTAAAATTACTCCTTTTGATGGTCTATAAAGTCTTGTTAATAATTTTATAAAAGTTGTTTTTCCTGCTCCATTTAATCCAACAACAGAAAGTTTTTCTCCAGCTGATATTTTTATAGATACATCTTCTAAAGTATAGTTATTACTTCTTGGATATTTAAAACTTACATTTTTAAATTCAATTTCATATTGAGCTATGTTATCAATTTTATTCTCACCACTTAATTGATTAGATTTAATTTGTTCAAATTCCATATATGGGTTTAAATATATGCATAGTTGTCTTATTCTTATAAAATTAGTTATAAATTTAGAAATATTACTACTAAAATTACTAGCAGCAGAAACATACATAGCAAAAGAACCTATACCTATTTTATTCATTAATACTTTGTAAGTCATATAGCTATATACTGCTAACATCTGAATTTGTAAATTTATATTACTAATACCGTTATATTTTCCTATTGCATTAGATAAATTCCCAAATTTTTTTATTGTAGTTTTGTTATATTCTTTTATTTTGCCTAATATCAAAGGTGATATATTATAAAGTCTAATATCTTTTGCAATAGAAAAATCATTAGTTGTGCTTAAGTAATAGCCAAATGCTCTATTAAGTGGAATTAAATCCTGAAAAATATTAAATTGCATTTTT
This sequence comes from Clostridium sp. CTA-19, assembly GCF_054767855.1. Taxonomy (NCBI): domain Bacteria; kingdom Bacillati; phylum Bacillota; class Clostridia; order Eubacteriales; family Clostridiaceae; genus Clostridium; species Clostridium sp. CTA-19. The sequence continues at coordinate 147,550 of NZ_BAAABH010000002.1, forward strand.
TGAATTTTCTTGTATATATAAGAGTTCAATATTACTATAGCTAATATAACTAATATTATATAAACATCTAGTGTTAAAATAACAGCAAGTATACTTATTATTGCTATAGATTCAGTAAATATATCTACTATTACAGCTATTAAATCTTCTATAACTCCTTGATTATTAACTGGGAAAATTGCTCTTTCTTTTAAATCTAAAATTTCAGGATCCTCGATATTTTGAAAATCCATATCCATTATCTTTTTACCAATTAATAGCTCAAACCCATTTACAATTTGAATCTTTAAAATACTTAACTTTGTATCTAATATACTATTAATAATATTTAGCAATGCATTACTTATTATTATTGTTAAAACTAAAGTAATGAACACTTCCCCCCTTTTATTACCTAATAATTCATCTATAATAAACTTAGGCATAATAATATTTATTAAAGGCGTTAATGCTTTAAATATAGAGGATAAAATAAGCAAAGGAATATACATTTTAGAAATATTATTAGTAATTTTCAAAAAATGCTTTATTGTTTTAAAATCTACTTTAATTTCTTCTTTTAATTTAGTTTTCATTTATACACACTCCCTCTCTAAATTTTCTTTTTCATAATAGGAAGCTTGTACATTAAACATAGAGTAGTAATTTCCTTCTTTTTTCATTAATTCATCATGGGTTCCATATTCTTTAATTTCTCCATCTTCAAAAAAAGCTATCACATCACAAAACCTAGTACTAGATAATCTATGTGAAATATATATTGCTGTTTTATCTTCAATCATTTCATCAAACTTTTTATAAATATTATATTCAGCTATAGGATCTAATGCTGAAGTTGGTTCATCTAAAATAATTACCTTTCCATTTTTATAAAGAGCTCTAGCCAACGCTATTCTTTGATTTTCACCACCAGATAATTCTATACCTTGAGAATCTAATATTTTAAGTAAAGAAGTATCTATACCATTTTCCAAAGAATTCACTTTGTTAGCTAATCCTGCCTTTCTAATACACTGGATAACTTTGTTTCTATCAATAAGTTCATTTTCTATAAGAGCTATATTTTCAGCTATGCTAAAAGCAAATACCTTTATTTCTTGAAATACTACAGAAAATAATTTATAATATTCTGACTTGTTTAAAGTAGATATATTTATTCCATTAATAAAAATTTCACCTTCCGTTGGTTCATAAAGTCTTGTTATTAGTTTTACAAAAGTGGTCTTTCCTGCACCATTTATACCAACTATAGCTAAACGCTGACCTTTTTTTATTTTTAATGAAAGATTTTTATAAATATATCTATCACTATTAGGATATTTAAAACTAACATTTTTAAATTCAATTTCATAAGTGGTATCTTTTGGAATATTATTTAGTTTATTATTTTCTTTTTTATTTTCAAATTCTAAAAAATCCCTAAAATCATTTATATATAAATTTTGAGCATTAATATGAGCTATATTATCTAAAATAGTTTGCATCCAAGATGCAAATCCTGAAATAGTTGTAAAATACATAGTAAAATTTCCAATACTCATAGTACCCTTTAAAACATTATGAATTAAATAAAAATATACTAATCCTTCTCTTATAAGAAGTAATATTATAGACACTATAGATACTTTAAATTCTTTGTTCTTAATGGTACTTTCAATATTTACTTTACTATTATTAAATAAATTAAATTTATCTTGTAACCATAAACTTAAATTAAAAATTCTAATATCTTTTCCGTAAGAAAAATTATACATAATATCATAAATATAATTACGTTTTCTTGAATAATTAGATAAGTCATCTTTCTTTGAGTATCTGTATTTTTTAATTTTCATCGTCAGATAATAAACAAAACTTACATTTGCTAATAGATATAATAATATCCATGGACTTAAAGTTAATACTATAGTTATATATCCTAAAAAAGCTATAACAGCTCCAAAAAGTTCAAATAATTTATGATAAACCCCTTCAATACCATTTGTATTGTCTCCAATAGCCTTTGAACAAGTTTCTATATCATTCAATATTTTTGAATCTTCTGTGTATTTAAAATCCATAGTCATACATTTTTCCTGCATAAGATTCATAAATTTAAGTCTTATTAAAAGCATTTTAGGAAAAGCTATATTATCTAAATATGTTGTTAAAAAGTTTGATATTGAAGATATTATGAAAAAAACTATTAATATATTAATAAGTACATTAGGTCTTTTAAGTCCAGTTAATTCATCAATTAAGAACTTTGGAAGAAATATACTTATAAAAGGAACTAACGCTGTAACTACTGTAAATATACTAAAATAAAAAAATATTTTTTTCTCCCATCTCCAAGCATTTTTTAATAAAAATAAAACATTTACTTTTACACTTCGGTTTTTCTTGTCCATAATAAGCCCCCTACAAATTCATGATTATTATATAATATATGTTATCATATCAAATACATATTTTTACTTATCATAATTACAATTTACAAATTATAAATAAATATTTGAAGTTATTTATAGGTATCAATTCTAAAGTATAGATAATTTAAAAAGACAACTTGAAACACAATATAACGTATAGCTTTATTAAAATACAAAAATACCCTAAAAGTAGATTATTATAATCTCATATGTAGGGTATTTTTAATATAATTATTAATTTTTAACTTTAATTTCTATAGGCTCATTTTTACTATTCATCTTTTCTAAACTATCCCATGTAAAGATTTTAACCTTTAAATTATCTTCATTAGGTAAACTTATTTTTTCTTTAATATCTTTAATTTCTCCATTTTCTAATGTGTTTTCTAAGGTTTTATATGATATAAGTTTATTATTCTTATTAAAAACTCCTATTATTATAGTTACATTTTCAACAGAATTATTATTCTTATTATTAAGTTTTAATTCTATATTAGCATCATGGCCTTTTAGAAAATTTTCCTTGATAATATTATTTTCAATTGTTAATTTATTATTTTTTTCTACTGGTTTATCTTCATCTAGCTTAAAATTATTAAAAACTACAGTTTTATTTTTCAAGGCAATAATACTTCTCAAAACGTATCCAGTATACATATTTTGTTCATAGGCTCCAAGAGAACTTTCATAAATATATCCTTTCCCCATTTTAAAGGAAAGTAATGCATCTAATGGGTTTTTCCCATTTTTAGTCCATTCTTCTGATAGAGGATCTCCACCAGAAGCTATTATTGCCTCTATAGCTAGTGCTGTATCTTCACTTTCACCACTTGAAAACATATCATCAATAGTAAAAGCACCATTTTCTAATTGCACATTTTTCAAATCTTCCACGCACTTATTAATTATACTTTTCACCTCATCATCTTCCTTATATGGAGATAAAGCAATAATTAATAATGATTTATCACTTATTTTTTTAATTTTATTATTATTAAATTCTGTTTTAAATTTAGATATAATAGCATCTATGTATTCTTTTTTAGCTGAAGACATTTCTAGTGCTATTAACCCATAAATACTTTTACCTGTAAACTTATCATTATTTAATTTATCATATAACAAATCAATATAATTCTTTCCGTTATAATTTTTAGGATCCTTTTCTATGGTTATAATAGACATAACATTTTGAGCTAAATTAAATACATTTTCTTTATCCTTTAATTTTATATTTTCAATTAGTTGATTTTTATCATAAGATAAAAAAGATAATCCCATCATTGAATTATAATCAAACTCTTTTACATCTTTAAAATAGTCATTAATATCATTAAGTTCATTTTCTATTATTTTATTGTAATCCTTTGGTTCTTCTTTTATAAATGTAAACGCACTATAAACAGATTTTTCTTTATATGCATCTACTAATGCTAAAAGTGCAAGCTCTGTTGCAGTTTCATCATCTTCCCCTTCTCCCATGCCTTCTATCATTTCAAAACCTTTACCTTCGATCTTACATGCAAGAAGTGCTTCTATTGGTGTTCTGCCTTTATTCCATTTCTCAGAATTTAAATTTTCACCAACAGATATTAATGCTTGAATTGCTGGTCCTGTAGAGTAAGGACTATTTCCAAAACCACAATAATCAAATCCTCCACCTTCTAACTGCATTTCTTTTAATTTTTCAATAGATAAATTTATTATATCATTTACACCTTCAATATCTCTATGTTTTGATAAGGCTATCATACTGTTAGTTATAATATCTATGTCTTCAAACCCGCTGTCATTAATTTTATTTATTAATGTTTTAACCGCTTTATTTTTATCAAAATCAGCTTTAGCCATATCTAAAGCAATTATGCAACTTGCTAATGTAGTAGCTGAACCTTTGTCATTTTCACTTACAATAAATTCTCCATCATCATCCTGCGATTTTAAAAGTTTTTCTACGTAATTTATTTCTTTATAATTATAAGGATTTTCACTTAAAGCTAATATTCCCATAATATTTGATGCATAACTTGAAGCATTGTCACTTTCTTCTAATGTAAAATCTGTTCTGTTTACTTCATTATAATAATTTAATGCTAAAAGTTTCTTATAGTTTAATTCTTGATTTTCATAAATTTTATTAAAATCATCAAGAATTTTAGCTATATTAACATCATTGTCTATTACATCTCCTGTTAGAGTAAAGCTCTGTCTTACTATTGCTGGATATTCTACACCTTTAGAATCTTTTAAAGTTTTATAAATATGGACTTTATTTTCTCCACATTTAATTTTAAATGCTGCTTGTCCATTTTCATCAGTTTTATATTCTCCAACGCCGTCAACTTTTATGTTAACATCTTTTGCATTTCTCTCATCAATACCCATCATCATGTTTTGTTCTGTAATTTTTAAAGTATAATTATTGTTAACATTGCTATATGTAACTTTTGGCACGCAAGTTATTCCATCAGACCACTTAGCCATATGTAATACTAATTCTTTATAATAATTATTATTAATATCTTTTATTTTTTCATTACTTATTACATCACCTTGTTTTACATTTCCATCTTTATCTATTAAATAATACATCCATCCTATATGAGATTCTCTTTTTTCTCCTAATACTCCAGTTATAAAATTACTTTCTAAACCGTCAACATTATCCTCCCCTATGGAATTTTTAATTACATCCTTTACTACTTCTTCATTTGTTATTTCAAATTGTTTATCAAATAATGTTTTATTCGTACCTTCTACTCTAACTTTAATTTCATTACAAATTAAATCCTTTGCTTTAACCTCAAATCCCATAGTTGGAAATATTAAATTGATTATTAATAGTAACGCTAAGCACATTGAAACTTTAGATTTTTTTATTTTATTCATTTAACCACTTCCTATTATTTATATATTTTAATTTTTACTTCAGGATAAAACTGCCATCATTTATATGGCAGTTTATACATATTTACACTTTAAATTTGTCTTTTAAATTAAATATATCTTTCTTTTATTTAACTGAAACAATAAGTTTTATAAAACTTATTATGTGTTTTATAAATCATTCCAATTAGGTGCCTTCCCATTCATCCCACCAGTAGAATAGTACCAAATAACTTTATCACCTTCCTGTAACTTTACTTTTCCAGCCATTTCATTAGGTAAAACACCATTAACTGTATACATCCATCCATTAGTTCCTTTATTTCTATATCCATATATAGATGTAACCATGCTACCAGTTGTTTCATATAAGGAAGTTGAGGCTTGCAATGCTCCTAAAGCAGTAAACCCTCCAGTATGTTTCTCATCATCTATAATAACTTCCTGTGGTTTGAAATAAGCTACATAGGATTCATTTTCCGGTAATGCTATAGCTACATTTACTTTACAAGTGTTTCCTTGTTTTTCTTTATCATTGTATTTTTTAATTTTTATATCTTTTATAACATAATCTGAATAACCAGCGTTTTTAAGATCTACTAATCTTTGCAATGCCTTTTGACTTGCTACAAGCCATCCCCTATTATTTGAACTTTCCCCTTCTTTATCATCAAAAGAATTATCATCTTTCCAAAGTATAAATAATCCATCTATAAGATTATTTCCAGAAGTTGTTGTCCATTTTTCTGATGTAATATCTTCTCCACAAGCTATTAAGCCTTGAAGAACATCACAATAATAATTTGTGATATAAGTTTTTTCATATATTGCACCATTTTCTTTTTGAAGACACTTTAAGTAATTTATAGCTTTATCTATTGCTTTATTAACACCATTTATATCTCTATGTTTACTTAATACAGTTAGTGCAATACCTGTATTAGTTGGCGTTGAAGTTTGTCTTTGTTTAAATCCACCATCATCACATTGTGCCTTTAATATATTTTCAATAGCCTTATTTACATTATAAGAAACTTTTTCATTTTTAAATTTAGAATTATATTTATCTATTGCTAAAACTGCATTTAATTCTGGAATTGTAAAATAACTATCTTTTTCATCAATTTCATTGACTATTTCTTCTATAAACTTTCTGTTTTCATAATCATTTGGATTTTTATCTATATCTAAAAGTATTAAACTTTGTTGAGCTTTTGTGCCTAAAAGTCTCCAATTCATATCATATTTAGTTTGATATTTTTCATTTATATACCAATTTTTTTCACTTAAATTAGCGCCGGCTCTATACATAGCTGAATAGTGAAAATCACTTAATTGACCTTGCTCTTCTACAAAATGCTTTTCATTATAATAGTCTATTACACCATCTATAACTTTATTTATAGTAACTTTCTCATCCTTAGATTGATTAGTATCATCTTTAACTACATTTAAAAATTCAACATTTTTTAAAAAGACATCTTTGTAACCTAAGTCGTTAAGCTTACTTAAAGTATATAATACTTCTGTATAATGATTTATAGCTCTATCTTTTCCATATTTATCAATGAAATTTTCCCCATTCCATTCATAAAATAGACCATCTACTATGTTATACCCATCTTTACTCCACTTTTCTGAAGTTACATCTTCACCTGCTTGTAAAAGAGCTCTTACTGCTTGAGCATGGATATAAGTAAAATAAGCACCTCCATCTTTGTATAGTGCACCTTTATCTTTTATTTGACTTTTTAAATAATTTATTCCTTTTTCTTTTCCTTCTATTACTCCATTTATATCACTATATTTATTAAATATTTCTATTGCATAAGCTGTATTATGAATTGCTCCTCCTATACATCCAGATTCATCTTGTTCTTTTAGTATTAAATCAATTATGTTTTTAATGTTATAATTTATCTTTTGCTCTGGAAATTTTTCATTGAACATTTCTACAGCTAAAACTTCTTGTAGTATATTTTGTATAAATTTAATACTTGTAGTTTTATTTAAGTCTTCAACTACTTGCTCTATTAAATTTTCACCTTTATAATTTATAGGATTTATGTCTAACTCCATCAATATTATGCTTTGTTTTGCTTTTCCTGATATTCCATAAGTTTTTATTGTTTCATTAGTTGACCAATTTTTCTTAGTTAAATCTGCATTGGCTTTATACATTGCTGCATATTCTAATCCTTCTAAGGTCTTATTACTTTTAGAATTATTATAATATTCATTGTCATAATAATATATTAATCCGTATATAGCATCATTAATTGTAAATCCTTTTTCTGTTATTTCACTAGCAAGCACTGATGTATTATTAATGATAGGAATATTAAAAATACAAGTTGAAGTTATTATTAAAATTGCAATTAAGTAGGATAAAATTCTATTTATTCTTACCTTCATAACATACCCTCCATAAATTCTTGTTTAAATATCTTATTTTTTTAAAAAAGTGCCTTATTTATAAAAAAGACACTTTAAAAACCTAAATCTCAACTTTTAAAATTTATATATGTGGTTTCTACCATTTTTTAATTCCCTATAAGATTCTAATGCTAACAATGCTTGTTCAGTAGCTTTTTCGTTTGCTCTTCCATTATGAATATGAGAAAAGCCGTTTTCAGAAGTTTTAAATGTTAACAGAGCATCTATAAGATTTTTTCCACCTTTAGTAAATTCTTTACTTGTAGGATCTATTCCATTAGCACATAATCCTATTATAGTTTGTGAAATACTTTCACTGTTTTCTATCTTAAAAGATGACATAGTTCCATTTTCATTTTGCATATTACTAAGAAGATTAATAGCATTATCTATAGAGTTTTTAACTTTAGCATCATCTTTATAATTACTAAGTGCTGTTATAGCCATTCCTGTCATATCTGGATCTGCTTTTACACCAGCAAAGTCCCATCCACCATCATCAGTTTTCATCTTAAGTAGAGTATCTACTAAAGATTCTCTTGTAAAATATGAATTCTCAGGTATACTATAGTTTTTAGTATCCAATGCTGTAAGTGCAAAAATTACTGCATTAGGTCCTTGACTTATAGTATCTTCATTGTTACATATTTTTTCTATAAAATTAATGTTTTCAAAATTAAGAGGACTTTCATTTAATGCTGATAAAGTCATTACTGTTCTTTGATAATCCGTCGGTTGAATTAATTGATCATCATTAATTTTTTCTCTTATAGTTTCTAAATATTCATTTTTTATATCTTTATTATTCTTTACTAAAGCTATGATTTCCCAATCTGTATCTATTCCTTTGTTTAGAATATAATTACAACCATCTTCTAAAGTTTTTTCTATTAAATTTTTATATTTATAGGAACCATTATTAAAAGATTTAGTTGTTGTATCTACTTTAAAAGTAAAGTCTTTAGGTGATTTTATTCCTTTAAGGTTTTTAGATTCAACATTTTCATTTATATTTAATTTATAAACTTGTCCATCTTTATATCCTTCCTCTGGTGGTAGGATGTTTAAAGTGTCACCTTCTTTTAAGATAATTTTCGTAGAAACTTTATTCCCATCATTATCTGTTATAGTTATATTATCATTTATTAAATCATTATAATTTAACTCTTTATTAAACTTTATAGTCCATACTTTTTTCAAATCGTTTGTTTGAGCATCTATATCAATAGCATTAGCTTTAGATGTGAAAATTATTGTACTTAATATTAATGCTGTTAAAATTTTTTTACTCTTCACTTTATACACCTCTCTGAATAGTTTTTTTATTATTTTTTATTCTGATTATAGAGTTTCTTTTGTTATATCTTTCTAGACCGTTAATAAAACTTTCTCCAAAAAAATATGCAAACAATACATTTCCAATAGCATGTAATGTATCGTGCCAAAAACTTAATACATTTCCCATAACTATAGTTTTAAATGTTATAGGCCTTAAAAATTCTAAAACATACCATTGATTTAGTATGGTTCCGTATATGTAACCCCATAATCCACAAAGTATAATAAATCGTATTGACCTATTTTTTGATATAAAATTTTTGAAAACATGAAAAAACACACCACAAAGTCCCCAGCCCATCATTTGCCACAAACTCCATGGCCCATGACCTAAGAAAAAGTTAGATATGAAAGCGCACATTGCACCTACCATAAATCCATTTACAGGACCTAATGTGTATCCTGTTACAGCTACAATAAATGTAACTGGTTGAAAGCCTGGTATAACTGCAAAAGGTACTCTTAATATTCCACCTAATGCTGACATTGTAGCTAATGCTGCCATTGTTCTTGCAGTTATCTCTCTATTTTCAAATAGAATTACAAATGTCCCAAGTATAAAAATTGTAGATATTTCTACTGCTTTTTCCATTTGAAAATCAAAATAAGTGATAATTAAAAGGATTATTATATATAAAATAATAATTATAGGTCCTATTTTATAATTTCTTTTCATCTACATCACCTTTAAAAGCTCTATAGCATCCTTTGACTTTATTACTCTACATTTCTTTTTAAAAACTTTTGATATTTGAGGAGAGTAATATAATGAATCACAAAGTATATCTATAGCTTTTCCTTTTGCTACAATTTCTCCATTAAACATAAGCATAACAGTATCTGCATAATCACCAACAAAGTCTGCGTCATGGGTAACAATTATAATAGATTTACCTTTTCTTATTAAACCTTTAATTATCTTTCCAAGATTTTCTTTTGCTACAGAGTCCATACCTCTTGTAGGTTCATCTAAGATTAAAATATCTGGGTTAGCAATCAATGTACAGGCTATTGCTGTTCTCTGCTTTTCTCCACCACTTAAATCCCTAGGATTTCTATCCTTTAAATGTACTAAATCTAAATCTTTTAATGTATTAATTACTTTATCTTCATCATATTCATTTATATTCTTAAGAGTATATGAAACTTCATCAAACACTGTTTCGCGACCAAAATAATCATTAGGATTTTGTGATAAATATCCTATTTTTTTTATTCTTTCATTTATGTTGAACTTTTTTAGATTCTTTTCATCTAATATGATTTTCCCTTTATAATCCTCTATAATTCCTGCCATTATTTTAAAAAGAGTACTTTTACCTGCTCCATTCTCACCCATAACAGCCATTATCTCTCCCTTGCCTAAATCAAAGTTTATATTTTTAAGGGTTTTACTTCCTCTTTCATATTCAAAGTTAACTTTATCTACTTTAAGGACTTTATTTGAAAAGTTTTTTTCATCTTTTTCTATACTTTTAAATTTAATATCTTTTATAGCATCTCTTCCCTCTTTAACTGTAATAGGCAATTCACTATTTTGAGCTTGTCTAAAAATATACGCTATATTAGGAAGATGATATTTTTTATTTATACTTTTAGGAATGTTAGTTGATGTACCTTCTTCAATTATTTCTCCATTTTCCATAAAAATAATTCTATCAGCCATATGAAAACATTTATCTAATCTTTGTTCAACTAAAATAATTGTTTTACCCATATCTACATTCAATCTTTTTATAGAATTTAAAACTTCTTCACCATTTATTGGATCAAGTTGTGATATTGGTTCATCAAAAAGTAATATATCTGGATTCATTGCAAGTACAGAAGCTATTGCAACCCTTTGCTTTTGTCCTCCCGATATTTCATCTGTCTGTTTTTCTTTTATTCCATTTAATGATAAAAGAGACATTACCTCAGATACATTTCGTTTCATAAAATTTATATCTTTATTCAAATTCTCAAGTCCAAAAGCTATTTCTCTTTCCACATCTTGAAGAACTATTTGCTTTTCTGGATGTTGATATACCATTCCTACATTGGTAACTATTTCATTTTTCTTAAAATCATCTATATCTTTATTGTTTATATATACATTTCCCTCTAATGTTCCCCCATAATAATCTGGTATAATTCTATTTAAAAGCCTTATTAAAGTAGATTTTCCACAACCTGATGGCCCTACAATTAGTATGAACTCACCTTCATTAACTTTTAAATTAATATTTTTTAAAGCCTTTTTATTTCCATCAGGATAAGTAAAGTTAACATTGTCTATATTTATTATTTCCAATTCTTCCACCCCCAGTTGATAAAAGCAGGTATAAATGTCATCACACATAGTATTAGTCCTACTTTAGTTGTTTTTTCAATAACTCCATCTACCTTAGGATAAAAGTTAAAACTATTAAAACCTTTAAAGGTAATAAACTCCAAATATACTAATATAGAAATACATATAAAAATCAAAGTAAAATCCCAGGCTGTATATCTTTCCGCAAAATAAGTACTTCTTTTTTTCAGTGCACCATATCCTCTTGAATACATAGACTCCGCCATGTCTTGTGAATCTTCTAAACTGGATAAAAATAATATATTAACTATATTTCCACTGTTTTTGATAGATTTTTTCATGTCTTTAGTTGAAAGTTCATTACCTCTTAACTTTTCTATTTCACTTATATTTTCGTAGGACTTCATCATCGTTGGAAAAAGTCTTATTGTCATACTCATAAGCAATGCAGATTTTTTAAATATCTTAGAAAAAAATCCAAAAGCTCTATCTGGATGTATAACTAAATTTCCAAAGCCAAATATTATAGTTATTGTTATAATTCTAAATCCATTTAATATTCCAAATAGGATTGCTTCTTTCGTTATAATCATAGGTCCAAGAACTGGAAAGTTAAAAGTTCCTTGATATAATATTGTTTGTCCATTATGAACTAATATTGGATTTAAAATAATTATCATTACTGCAAATGGAATAATCATTTTCCCATAATTTAATACACTTTTAAGTGAATTATCAATATATGCTAAAAGTAATACGCTAAAGAATATTAATGCTAAATACACTGGATTACTCAATTTTAATGCTACTATAATATAAGTTGCTATTAAAAATACTGATGTTAATGGATGTATCTTTTGCAAAAAAGAATTCCTATTTCTATATGTGAGCATTAAGTTCACGTTCTCATATCCCTTCCTTATACAAATAAGTTTTTAAAATTTGTAGCGATTTCTATAACATCAAAGTCTGATATAAATTTATCTAATATGCTTTCAGGTACTACTTTTTCTCCACCAATTGCTATTAGTTTACTTTTAGAGGTTATATTATCATTTATATAATCCTCAAGAGGTTTTTCTACATCTTGATTAGTTAATATAACTGAAGATTTAGAATTTGATGCCATCGGTGCTACTGAAAGTGCATCTGCAAATCCAGTTGAAGATACAAAATACACATTATCAAAATTTAATTGTGATTTAAAAGTAGTCAAAACCTCTTTATTAGTCATATATCTATTTTCACCACTTATTCTTTCACTGTTTTTGACATCTTTTAAAACATCATCTGATAAAACTCCATTTCCACCAATAAAATAAGCTTTAGAAATTTCACTTTCATCAATATAATTCTTTACATCTGATTTTAATTTGTCTTTTTCTGTATATAAAATCGGAGCATTCATACTAGCTGCTATACTTGATACAGATAGGGCATCAGCATAAGTTTGTCCATTTGTTACAAATGCTGAGTCAACTTTTCCTAACTTTTCTGCAACTTTCAATGAAGTTTCATATCTTGTTTTACCGAATATTCTTTCTACTTGAGATATTTCCATGTCCTCTAATTGTTTTTCTACTTCTTTTGAAATTGCTTTTTCCCCGCCAAGTATAAAAACTTTTTTAGGATTTAATCTTTTTATTTCATTAACTGTATTAACAGGTAAACTTGACTTTCCATTTAAAATTATTGGTCCATTATTTTTTTTAGCAAGTGGTGCTGCGGAAAGTGCATCTGCAAAATCATAAGCTGCTGCAATTACCACTGAATCTGAACCATTTTCCCAGCCATGTTTACTTATTTGCACAGATGTTTCTATTCTATCTTGTCCATAAATTCTTTCTTTATTAGATTTAGTCTCTGCAAAAGCATTAGTAGAACCTATTGATAGTGATGTTAAAACCATACCTAACGCTATTATTTTAATTTTTAAGTTTTTACTCATTGTGAAAACTCCCTTCATTTAAAATTATTGAACACTCATAATCACTTCATTTGTTAAAGGATTCATGTTTTCTAGACTATCCCAAAGAAAAACTTTTATTTTATATTTACCTGTTTCTGGTATAGAAATTTGTTGATTTATTTCTTCACTACTAGAGTTATTTTTTATTGTAGTTTCAGTTGAAAAATAATTTATCATTTTATTGTTTTCTTCATTATATAAAGCTACTATTACTACTGCATTTTGATCTTTATCTAAGTTATTTTTTATATTTAATTTTATATTAGCGTTAGTATTTAGTTTTAGTGAGTTTAAATCTGTTAAATTGTTAATTTCTATATTTTCTTTTGTATTTGTTTCATCACTAAAATCCTTTAATAAATATACTGAACCTTTTTTGCTTTCTTTAAATTGTTTATATGCTACTAAAGCTAAAAAACCTTGTTCTGTAGACATATCATTTCTTCTGTCCAAGCTAATTTTTTGATGTGCAAAGCCACCATCTGAAGTTTTAAATTCTAAAAGTAAATCTAATAAATTTTTTCCATTTCTTATAAATTTATCACAAGTTGTTGGATCTATTCCTAATGAACAAAGAGCTATTATAGTTTGAGAAATACTTTCACTTGATGCTGATGTTGATGGATCATTCCCTATAAAATCCCCCTTATCATCTAAAGTTTTGCATAATGCTTCTACAGATTCATCGACTGTCTTTTTTACGTCATTATTACTATCATAATAATTGGATAGTGCTGTTATTGCCATTGCTGTTGTATCTGGGTCTATACCGGATGTTCCTTCCCATCCACCACCATCGATTTTCTTATAAATTATCCTATTTATTAGATTTGTTTTAAATTCTAATTTGTTTGGTATATTAAAATTTCCACAATCCATTGCAATAAGATCATAAATTTCTGCATAAATATTATATTCCTCTTCTAAATTAATGTTATATAATATATCTATTAGATTTTTATTTCCTATATTTCTTGGATCTCCACCAGCGGCTACTATACTAAGTATTGTCCTTTCATAGTCTGTAGTCTCATTAAATATATCTTCACTATCTCTAATTGCTCTCTCTTTTTTTTCTAAATATCCTTTAGGGACAGTTTTACCTAAAGCTCCAAGGCCTATAACTTCCCAATCACTTAACTCATTTAGATTTTTATTTAATAATATGTCACTAATACAATCTAAATTTTTCTTTAATACAGAATCATAATTTTTACTATTAATTTCATTAGCTAAAACTTTATTGTTTTTTGTTGATATAAATCCTGTAGTAAAAGTTGCAAAAAACATAAAAAATATAACAAAACTTGCTATAAAACGTCTATGTCTAAATTTCATAGTACATCTCTCCTAATTTTTAAATTAACCATAGATTTTTAACAAAATTAAATCATAATAATCTAAAAATATTAACATTTAAAGCTTCTATGTATATTAATATTGATTATTATGATTTAATTATTATTTTAAAATTTATCGATTATGTTTTTAGTTGAAGTCTTTCACAAAATATATAGAACCTACTTTACCACTTTTAAATTGCTTATATGCTGAAAGTGCCCTAAAAGCTTGTTCTGTTGCAATACCGTTAAGCTGGTCTGAATTTTTCTTAGCATGTTCAAATCCACCATCTGTTGTTTTATATTCTAGTAATAAATCTAAAAGATTTTTTCCATTAGCTTTTGTAAATTCAGTACAATTAGCTGGATCTTTTCCAATTGAACAAAGAGCTATTATAACTTGAGCTAAGCTTTCGCTTGAACCATCAGGTGTCCATGTTGAAGTAAATTCTCCAGTAGTTTTATTTTGAACTGTGCTTAAAACCTTAAGTGCATCATCTACGACTTTTTTTACATCATTATCTTCATTATAATAAGGTGCTAATGCTGATATAGCCATTGCAGTTGTATCTATATCAATAGTATCACCCCAACTCCAACCGCCTTGAGGTAATTTATTTAAAATTATAGATTTAATTAATTGTTTTTTTGTAAAGTAACTATCTGAAGATACTTCAAAATTTCCACAATCTATTGCAATAAGTCCAAACATCTTAGCATATATATCTTCTGATATTAAATCGCGACTATATAAATCTTCTAGTAAATTGTATCCTGCAAAATTTCTTGGATCTTTTCCTGCTGAAACAAGCCCTATTATTGTTCTCTCACAATCAGTAACACTTTCAAAAGTTCCATCTTCTCCAAATAATGAGGAATCCTTTGTTTCTATTTTTTTTGCTAAATTCTCAATATAACTTGCTGGAATCTCCTTATTAAAGCTTGATACTGTAAGAGCTTCCCAATCATTAAAATCTTTACTATACCAAAGGCCAGAATCTTTATTTATAAGATGATGTAAACCACTATTTACACATTCATCTATTATAGAATTATAATCCTTTTCTATAATTTCTCTTGATTCTACTGCATATCTTTCTGTTGCAAAGACATTATTATTTAATACTCCTATGTTAGCTGTAGTTAAAACACTATTAGCAATAATAAATGCTGCTAATCCTCTTTTAAAATTTTTATTCATAATTTCTTCCCCCTATTTTTAATAAAATTTATTTAATATTAATTTTAAAATTAATTAATACTCCTCGTACGTTGCAAACCCCTGTAAATTCACCTTTGTCTAAATTAGTGTTAAAGTTACACATTTTATCTTTTAATTTACCTTGATCTACATATACTATTTCTCCATTTTCATCTAAAATTTTTATTGTTACATTAGACTCTAAATCTTCTTTTATATTTTCATCTTTTATAGAAAAGATTACATTATCATCATTATCTTTGTTTATATTTACAGATACATTATCTTTTTCTGTATTTTGTACAACATTAACTTTACATTCTGCTTTTACCCCTTCTTTTTCTGCTGTTATAGTATGCTCTCCTAAGCTATCTAAACGTATTTCAATCATTCCATTTCTAGGAGTTTTCCCAATTTCTTCTCCATCAATTTTTACAATTGCTCCATAAACATTTTTAGTTACACATTGTACAGCAAAATCAACTTCTTCATTTAATTTTATACTTTCTGGATGTAGGGTTTGAGGTACTATTCTTAAAGGCATTTCTCCACTGTAATTCGGATCTACTAAATCATGCCAATCCCATTCTCTAAATTCAAAGGATAATACATTTTTATTTTTCATAAAGACTGCTGGTGCTCCAACTGGTGTTTTCTCACCGTTTAAATATATAAACCAGTCTTTTCCAAATATTCCTCTCTCAAGTTCCTCAGGTTTTAATTTATTAATTTTCACATTTCTAATTTTATTAATCTCACATATCAAACCTGTTGAATCTTGTCTAAATTGAGCATTTTCACTTAAATACTGTAAAGCACTTTTATCAGTATCTAATTCTAGTGTTTTATTTAATATTTCCTCTCCTTTATCTTTTAGAACAAAAGTAAATTCTAGTTTATCTACTTTATCTGCTTTTCCTTCTAAAATTACATCATTATGTCTTTCTACTAGCTTTACTTTAGCTCCATCCTCTATATTTACTTTACTTTTTTCTATAGCTTCTATATTTTCTACAACTGCAGTTTTTTCTATTTTAAGCTGAGACGAATTCTCTACCTTAACTTTAGCTATTGTTCCATCTAGGACAGTATCAGAGCAATTTCTTACTTTAAGTGTATCTATTTTTCCATTTAATATAACTTTAGAAATTTTTTCTGAATCCTTTTCTTTAGTACCAATTTTAATATTTTTAACGTCCTCACATTTTATTTTTGATGGACAATTAACTAATATTTCTTTATCAAAGGTTCCTTCAAACGCAATATCATAATTTGAATCTTTTGAGCCTGTAATTTTTACAGCGCCAAAATCTCCTTTTGTATTTTTAAGTATTGCATTTGATTTGATTTCTGTTCCTTTAATCTTTGAGTCTTCAAACAGTTTTACTGCTACATTACTTTTACTTTCCACTGTAAGATTATCTGATTTTACATTAGTTAAATTTATACTATTAACGTCACCAGATTTTACAATTACATTCTTACAAGTAGTTCCTTTAATATTTACAGTTCCTTTTTCACCTGGATCTAATATTAAATTCCCATTTAATTTGATATTTCTTATTTCTATATTATTACCTTTTACTACTATATCTTTATTTACTTCTTTAATTTTACTTTCATCACCAAATTTTCCATTGTCTTTTGACAATTGAATTTCGTTATCAGTTTCATTAATACCATCATCTTTATCATCACCGTCTTTTGGTGGTTCTGTTGTTCCACCACCTTGATTGTTTGATGACACCGTTATTTGGTTTTCAACTTTTACCCCTTCTTTTAAAACAGATATAGTATGTTTTCCAGCTGAAGATATTTTTATAGTAGCTTTACCATCTATGTTAGTTGTTGAAACTTCTTTATCATCTACTTTTATAGTAGCTCCATATACAGGTCTATATATACACGTAACTACAATATTTATATCTTCATTTTCTTTTACATTCTTGTTTATTCCGTTCACTGTCAATTTCATTGGATCGCCAGGTTTTACTAAATCATGCCAATCCCAAAATCTATATTCTAATTCTAATTTATCACCGGATTTTACAAAAACATCATTTGCCCCTACAGGTGTTTTCTTGCCATTTAAATATATAAACCAATCTGCTCCTAGATAACCTTGCTTTCTTTCAGATTCACTTAAATTTTTCAATGGCTTACTTTTTATTTTATTTATTTCATTTATAAAACCATTATTAGTTTTAATATCAGCATTTTCTTTTAAATATTCCATTGCTGTTTTTTTAGAATCTACTTTAAGATTTTTATTTAATATCTCATTTCCGTCATTAGAGATGATTAATTTAAATTCATCATTTTTAGGTTTTTCAGAAGAACCACTACCACCAGAACCGTTATTTGAATTGTTGTCTACTATTTTATCCGCATTACCAGATATAGTAACATTCTTATTTTTTTCTATTAAGTTTACTTTCGCACCATTTTTTATAGTTATTTTACTTTTATCTAGTGCTTCAATTTTTTTAACAGTAGCATTCTTATCTATTGTAAGTTGTGATGAATTTTCTATTTTTACATTAGATATTGACCCATCTAAAGTTGTATTAGAACAATTAATTATATTAATATCATTTACTTTACCTTTTAATGTAACTTTAGAGTTACTTTCTTTGCTATCAATTTTAATATTTTTAACATCATCGCACTTTATATTTGATGAGCAATTAACTAATACTTCTTTATAAAATTTTCCTTCAAGTTCAATATTATAATTTGAGTCCTTTGTTCCTGTAACTTTTACAGTTCCAAAATCCCCTTTTGTATTTTTAAGTATTGCATTTGACTTAACTTCTGTATTTTTTATAGTTGAATCTTCAAATAGCTTTACTGCTACATTACTTTTACTTTCAACTACAAGATTATCTGATTTTACATTAGTTAAATTTATACTATTAACGTCACCAGATTTTACAATTACATTCTTACAAGTAGTTCCTTTAATATTTACAGTTCCTTTTTCACCTGGGTCTAATATTAAATTTCCATTTAATTTAACATTATTTATAGTTATATTATTTCCAGTTACTAATATATCGCCTCTTACTTCTTTAATAGTTTCTACATTTCCAAAAGTTTCATTATCTTTTGATAATTTTGTTTGAGAAAAATTTGGATCTATTTTATCTAATATACTACTAGGTACTACTTTTTCTCCGCCAATTATAGTTAATTTACTAGTAGAGGTTATATTAGAATTTATAATTTTTTCTACATCACTATTTAAATTATTATTTGTTAATATTATAGGTGCTTTTTTAAGTCCTGCTATTGGAGAAATTGATAGAGCATCTGCAAAATCATTTCCTCTTACAAAATAGACATTTTCATAACTTATGTAATTAATAAATTTTGATAATACTTCTTTATTAGTTAAATATCTGTCGTTTCCAGCTATTCTTTCACTATTTTTTATGCCTGTTATAACAGTATTATCTATTACATTAGTACCACCTACAAAATATGCTTTAGATATGTTAGCTTTTTTTATATACTCTGTTACTTTACTTGGAATGTTATTTTTTTCTGTATATAAAATTGGACTTTCTTTCTGCGCTGCTATAGTAGCAACTGAAAGTGCATCAGCATAACTTAATCCATTAGATATGAATATAGTGTCACTTGTTCCAAGTTTCTCACTTACCTTCAGTGCAGTTTCATATCTAGTGCTACCATAAATTCTTTCTGTTTCTGTTATATTACATTTCTTAATCTGCGTTTCAATATTAGCACTAAGGGCTTTTTCACCACCTAGAATAAATGCCTTTTTAGGTTTTAATCTTTGTAATTCCTTAATTGCATTTTCTGTAAGGCCATTTTTATTTGATAATATTATAGGACTGTTATATTTTTTAGCAAGAGGGGTAACAGATAATGCATCTGCAAAGTCATACCCATAAGCAATAAAAACATAATCAGAACCACTTTTCCAACCTTGCTCACTTATTTTTATAGCAGTTTCTATTCTATCTGAACCATATATTCTGCTTTCATTTACTTTAGCAGAAGCATTTACTGGTAATAAGAACATGAACATGCTAAAAAATAGCAATAAAATACTAAGCTTTTGCTTAAAAAGCTTTTTCATAAACCCTTCATCCCCTTATTAAAAATTCTTGTTATTTAATGTTAGTTATGTGTTTTAATCTTCTGGTGGTGAAAATTCTCTTTTATCCCACTCATGAAAATCAAATAAAAGTATGTCTCCTTTTTTTACATATACATCATTTGCCCCTACTGGTGTTTTTTTATCATTAAGATATATAAACCAGTCTATTCCTAAAATTCCATTTGCCTTTTGTTCTGGAGTTTTTTGATTTTCAGGTATAGGGTAAAAATTGTGTATTCCATCAATTTCAAAAATAAATCCACCATTTTCTTGCATAACCGTATTTTCTCTTAGGTACGTCATTGCATTTTTACCGTCCTCTACTTTTAATGTTAACTCTTTTACTTGTTGAGGACTTTTACCGGTATAACCCTTTATATCTTTTCCTATTATCATAGTAAAGGTATCTTCTTCTTGTTTAGACTCTACAACCTCAGGACTTTCTTCCTTTTTAGTTTCTACATCTGAAGTATTATTACTACTATCATTGGAATCATCATTATTTTTTGCATTTTCCTTTTGTGATGAATCCTCGTTATTTTTTTTAACATTCGAAATATTTTGTTTATTTTCTTTATCACTATCTTCATTTTTGTTATTATCATCTTTTTTATTTTCTGATTTTTCTTTAGAGCCTTTTTTGCTATCATTTTTATTTTCTTTTTTAGATTTTTTACTACTACTATCATCTTTTTTTACTTTATTTGTAGTAGTTTCAGTTGTAGTTGTAGTTATCTTCCCTCTTTCGCATCCCCAAGCAACGGAAAATGCTATTAAAACTGTTAACAATATAGCTAGAAAAATTTTATAATTTTTTTTCATTAAATCACCTCCACTCTTTAAAAAATTGCAATAAAAAAAGTTCCCATTGGGAACTTAAATAGCATATTTTATACAAGCAAAATAAAAACAACAATTCTATAAATGCTTGCAAATCCATGATATTTTATCTCTCCCAAGAAAGATTCAATCCAGTATAGGCATGTCTCCTGACTTAACTTCATCTTACTACCAAACCTTCCCAAGATATCTCTCAGTGGTATTTTTGGATTCATCAGTTTCACAGTAACTTTGGGCTGTAGTGGACTTTAACCACTTTCCATTTTAACTTTCTTATTGCTAAGAAAGAACCTATCCCATCTCTATTAACTTGTCACACTCATTATATTACAAATATTTTTCAATTTCAACATTTATTTTAAACATTTAGAATATTTTGTATGTTTTTGTTTTTTTATAAAATAATTAAAGTTTTTATTTAGTATTCCAAAAATTAATGTAACAAATTTAATGTATTTCATATTTTTGTAAATAATTGCGTGTAGTTATAATGAATATAATTATTACATTATAACTATAAAAAAGGTTTTAAAAAGTGATTTTATATGGCTATGTATTACAACAATGTAGTATTTATAAAACTAAAATTACTATCAAGAAATCTAATAAAATATTACTTTATATTAAAAACAATTAAAATTTGAGATATTAAAATACCTTTTTAAAAATTATAGGAAAACAAACTCCAATTTAAATTTATTCAATAATTTTAAATTATTTTTATATAAAAAGAACCTGCCTTAAAATATACTTAAGTTTTAAGGCAGATTCTTTAAATTATATTTTTATTTATAGTTATTTTATTACAAGTTCTACTGGACAATGATCTGAACCTAATATTTCAGTATGAATATTAACGCTTTCTAATTTTTTCTCTAGCTCTTCAGATACACAAAAATAATCTATTCTCCATCCTGCATTATTTTTTCTTGCATTAAATCTATAGGACCACCATGAATAAACTCCTTCTTTATCTGGATTAAAATATCTATATGTATCTATAAAACCACATTCTAAAAGCTCAGTAAACTTAGCTCTTTCCTCATTAGTAAATCCTGCATTTTTTTTATTAGTTTTAGGGTTTTTTAAATCTATTTCCTTATGTGCTACATTTAAATCTCCACAAAGGATAACTGGTTTGTTTTTTTCTAATTCTTTCAAATATAATCTAAAATCATCTTCCCATTCCATTCTATAATCTAACCTTGCAAGTTCAGTTTGAGAATTTGGCGTATAAACAGTGACTACATAATATTCTTCAAATTCTAAAGTTATTACCCTTCCCTCATTATCATGCTTTTCAATACCTAAACCATAATTTACAGAAAGTGGTTTTCCTTTTGTAAATATAGCTGTACCTGAATAGCCTTTTTTTTCTGCATAATTCCAGTAATCATAATAACCATCTAACTCTAAATCTATTTGACCTTCTTGTAATTTGCTTTCTTGTATACAAAATATATCTGCATCTATTTCTTTAAAAAACTCTAAAAATCCCTTTTTCACACAAGCTCTAATGCCGTTAACATTCCATGATATAAGCTTTGTCATAATTATCGCTCCATTCATTTAATATATTTAAAACTTATGGTATAAGTCTATACCATATTATAACTATAATTTAGAATTACTACAAAATATTTTAACCCATATTATAGATTTAAAAACGTATAAATTTAAATAATATGATTTTATAATACTATAATAAAACTCCAACTTCCTTATAAAGTTGGAGCTTTTATTAGTTTTACGCTGTCATATCCTTTTTTATAAAAACAATATGACTTATAATATAACAAATACTAATCCATCCTAATAAAACTATTATGGAGAAATTTAAATTTACAAAAGTAATACCCAAAAGTTTATTTATCTTACCTGATATAATAATAGATTCATCAGGGTAGGAAGTAAATATAAATGGTAATATTTTATTTAAAACACCTGGTGGAACTGGATTACCTTTATCAGGACCAGATTTTATAATATTAATCCATTGAGTAGCCACTATAAAAATTATAGGAAGTACTAATGCTGTATTACTATCATTGCATATTGTTGAAAATAAAAATGAGAATGCTATTGTTGCTGTTACAACTAAAAATTGTAGTATTAATATTTGTAATAAAAACATTCCATTTGAAATTAAATAACTACTTCCTACTATCGGAATAACTAACTCTTTTAATTCCCTTATTAAATATGGGGGAATAGATTCGTAAGTTGTTCCTACAATGTTTGGAAGTGAAATATCTCCAAAACCATATATAAGGCCAACTATTGTAAACATTAAAAACTCTACTACTATAACTATTAAATTTATAGATAATATTGCTGCTATAAATTTTGAAAATAATATTTTCCACCTTTTAATTGGCTTTACTAACATAAATTTTATAGTAGCTGGCTTATTTTCACCAGCCACTATGTCAGCTGTCATAACTGCTACTATAATTAACAATCCTAATTCTCCAATTTTAGGTATTATATTATATATCAATTGATCTACAGCATTTATTCCTCCTTTAAAATCATAAGGAATATTATTATCTATATAATATTGACTTTCAAGAATTTCACCATTATAATATTCAACCATAGATGCTGAGAAATTATATCTTTTCTTTCGTTCTTCGAAATAGTCAATATTCATCTTTAATCTTTCTTTATTTGGTATGTTTTCATCTATCATATTTTCTAAATGATCTATTTCTTTTTGACTATCTTCTATTATCATTTTATAAGCTGAATCTATATCTTTATACTCCCCATTTTCACTATTTATTTTACACTCTTCTTTTAAAGTTTTTATATAATTTTTTTGAAAGTTTATAGTACTTTGGGTATTTCCATTTTTCTTTTGAAAATTTATTCCTAAAAAAGTTAAAAAAATTGAAAGTATAAAAAGCAATATTACTCCTATTAAAAACTTTTTTCGTCTAACAAGCTTATCTATCTCAATTGATATTAACTTAATCATATATAACCCTCCATTTATACAACATCTTTTTTTATAAATTTTCTATGGGCTATATAGTAAAAAATAATAGTCCATATAGAGCACACTATTAATCCTAATTTTAAGCTTATATTTGTTGTACTTAATTTTAAATTTATAATACCATCTATTATAGAAATACTGTTATTATAAGATGTAAACCAAAATGGATATACATTTTTCAAAAAGTTTAATGGAGTTATAAATGTTATAATTGATGCAACAATATTTATCGTTGCATTAATTATTAAACTACTTCCATTAGTACTGCATTCTTCTGATATTAATAATGATAATGCTATTATAGGAAGTATAGCTACAAATTGAAACATTAATGATTTTATTAAATATTTATATATTGGAATTATATATGAGCTATTATTTATAGCACTTAAATTTCCTAATTTATCTATATTGTATCTTGTTCCTACTATTACAGGATACATATAATCACCAAAGTTAAATATAATTCCTATGATAATTAAAAATATAATTTCTAATATAAGTATACTTATAGAGGCTAATAAGAATGCAGATAAAAATTTAGCAAGTATTATGCTACTTCTTTTTATAGGCTTTGCCATAAGATATTTTATAGTTGAATTTTGATACTCACCACTTATTGAATCATAAGCTAAAATAACTACAATCATTGGTAAAAATATTACATTTAAAGAACCTAAAACTTCTTTCATATCTAAATAAGAAGATACCTCATACTTTTTTCGTGGCTCTAAATTATTATCTAACAAATATTTATTAATTTTAATTTTGCCATTATTTTCTTCAATTTGATTATAATCTAAGGCTATTTTTGCACTCTCTATACCTTCTTCTAAAAATTTATTTTCTTCCTCTAACTTAATTTTCCAGTTAAAATTAGGATTTTTAATCTCTTCTTCTAATTCTTCATTTTCTTTTTCAACAACTTTTATCTTTTGTTCATAATTTCTTTTCATATCTTCACTTAAATTTTCATCTTGTGCCTTTACTCTATAATCTACTAAAAGTTTTTCATTATTTTTTATTTTTATTTCTGGTTTTTCATTTTGTGCATTTTTGTAAAGTCCTACTCCACTAAAAACTAACATAATAATTAGGGAGAGTATAAAAATAATATATTTTTTACTTTTTACTAATTTATAAATTTCTACTTTTAGTAATTTCAATTACTTCACTCCTTCTGTAATTTCCATGAACCTATTTTCAAGATTTTGTTTAACTTTATAAACATCATATATATCTATATCATTTAAAGTTAAAGTTTTTATTACATTTGGAAATGAATCTTTATTACATATTAAAGCTAATAAATTATCTTTAGCTTCTATAGTATCTATAAAGTCTAATTCTTTTAAAATATTCTTTGCTTTTTCTATTTCAGATACTTTTATGTTTATATGCTCTTTATTATCGCTTTTTAAATTATTAATACTTTCAATGGAAACAATCTTTCCTTTATCTATAAAAGCAACTTTACTGCAAAGTTGTTCTACTTCAGCTAAAATATGAGAAGATACCAAAACAGCTGTATTAAATTCACTTACAACATCCTTTACTATTTTTCTAAAATCAACAATTCCTGATGGATCCAATCCATTGGTAGGTTCATCTAATATTAGAAGCTTAGGATTTGGAAGTAAAGCTTGACCAAGCCCTAGTCTTTGCTTCATGCCTAAAGAATATTTTTTCACTTTATCATCAATTCTATCTTTAAGTCCAATTATTTCAATAACTTCATCAATACGTTTTTTATCAACATTTCCATAAAGCTTAGCAAAAATATTTAAATTTTGTCTTCCAGTAAAATCTCCATACATATCTGGATTTTCAACAATTGCACCAACAGAATCCATTGCATGTACAAATTGTTTTTGTACATCAAAACCATTAATCAAAATGTTCCCTTTGTCTGGCTTTATAAGTCCTGTAACCATCCTAATAGTAGTAGTTTTACCTGCACCATTAGGCCCTAAAAAACCATAAATTTCTCCCTCTTTCACATCAAAACTTACACCTTTTATTATGTCTATCTTACCGTACTTTTTATAAACATTATCTAAAACCAAAACTGAACTCATGATATCCCCCTATGATTATTATTATTAAAATAAGCATTATTATAGGAAAACAGACCCCATTTTAATTTATTTAATAACCTCAAAATACTTTTGTAGAAAATGCAATATTGAATTCTAATTGATTAGGAGTATGTTTCACTATTTTGAGTATCCAAGTTTTAGAATACATAATTTTAAGAGTAAACTTGGAACCTTATACTATTACTTATATAATACAGGTTATATTCAAAATAAATACATATTTTTTAAAATTTAACACATATTTAAGAAATAAAAAACCTGTACTTATCAAGTTTAATAAGTACAGGTTTTTTATTTCTTATGCTATTTCTTTTTTTATATTATTTTCTACCTTTTTCTCAAGTTTTAAGGCTTTAAGTACTGGTATTGTTATAATACCATCTACTATATGATGAATGATTGTACCTACTCCTACAATTATTAATGCATCTTTAAAACTAAATCCAAAAGGCATTACAATTAACGCTTCTAAAACACCGTGTAATGGTGCAGTAAATAAAACTACTTTTCTAAAACTATAATTTTTCTCAACTAATTTAGCACCTAAAAATCCTACAGCAACATGCATAAATGCTCGTGCTGCTACTACAGGATCTGGAAATGCAAATAAAAAACCTATTGAAGATCCTAGTCCCACAATTGATGCAACGGATGTTCCTAAAAACATAGATAAAAACATTGGAACATGTGATGCTAATGTTGCACTAAAAGGTGGTATATAAACCCTTAAAGTTGAACCAAATACCAGTGGAATTATAATAGCAATTGCCATAAGCAATGATGCTTGAACCATTTTCTTTACATCTAATTTCATATTTATTTCCCCCATCATATTGATATATACTACTGTATATACAGTAGTATATATCAATATGGATTTTTTGTAAATATTTATTTTTCGATTAGATAAATTTAAAACATAAAAAGCAGTTTTGCAATAAAGTTTAAACTCTATTTTAAAACTGCTTTTAAAATCTATATAATAATTTTTAAATATTAATTTCTTTAAATTCTACATGAATTGGGTTATGAAGTGTAACATGCCTTTTAACATTTTGTATTTTAGTGTTTATGTTTTCGCCTTCAATATTTAAAACTATATTACTATAGTCGCCAAAACGGCTTAAAAATTTATCCATATCTGAACATTTAATAGCTATAGGTATTTGAGAATTATCATTTCTTATAATAATTCCCATTGTTTCTCCATTATTTATAAACTTTTTTCCCTTTAACTTTAGGTCTCTCATTTTTGCTTCTAATATTATATAGAGTTCCAAGTTGACTTTAAAAATTATTCATTCCAAAACTTGGATACTGAAAATAGTGAAACATGCTCCGAATCACTTAGAATTTAACACTGCATTTTGTATGAAAATATTTTAAAGTTATTGAATAAATTTAGATTGGGGCTTGTTTCCCTATAGTATTCCCACTTTTATATTATATAAGTTTTTTATATTTTATTTATGATTACTAATTAATATTACTTTTTTATTTTAATTCTTAAATTACCCCAGTTATCGCTTTTTGAGGACATCTACTTTCACAAAGACCACATGAAGAACATAAAGACTTATTAAATATAGGATATTTATTTATTGTTATTGCAAAACAAGGACACACCTTTTCGCAAATCTTACATGAAATACATTTATTGTTATTTACCATAGGGTAGCTTGAAGCAAATTTTACTCCTTTTTTCAACCTTGTATTTTTAACTTCTTCAATTGAACTAAAACCATATTTTTCAAGTGTCGTTGGTAATTCTTTTAATATTTCTTTATATAGTTCTCTACCATGTATCATTGCAGAGGAACTCATTTGTACAGCATCTGCTCCACATAATAAAAACTCTATTACATCTTCTGCTGATGATACTCCACCTGAACCAATTATAGTAAAATCTTTGAAGTTTTCTCTTATTAGATTTATTGTTGCTAATGCAAAGGGCTTTACAATTGGACCTGAAACATAACTTTCGCCCTT
Source organism: Clostridium sp. CTA-19 (assembly GCF_054767855.1). NCBI lineage: Bacteria > Bacillati > Bacillota > Clostridia > Eubacteriales > Clostridiaceae > Clostridium > Clostridium sp. CTA-19. The sequence continues at coordinate 175,482 of NZ_BAAABH010000002.1, forward strand.
TTCATTACCAAACTTTACAGCTCTTTCATTTAAATCTATTACCATAGCTGGACCTAATGAATGTACTGCTACTATTCCATTTGCACCATTTATTTTTATTATTTTTACAAACTCTAATAAATTTCTTATATAATTATTAATTTTGATAAATATAGGTTTTGTGGTAGTTTTCCTTGCCAATTTTACTATGTCTCCAGCTTCCTTTAAATCAATGTTATAATCTAAAGAAATTTCAAAACCATCAGCATATTTATCTAGTTTGGAAATTAGAACTATAATATCTTCCTTGCTATAACCAATACTGATTATTAAAGGTTCCTTCAAAAAACTTTTTATATTAGGTAAAAAATCTTCAGTCCATTTTTCATGAGGATATTCAGACCAAAGATTTAAATTTAATACTTTGTTATTGCCTCCATATATGCAAGGTTTAGGTACCATTGCACCTTTTATACCTATAGTTTTTGTAACCATTGCACCTAATCCAAAAGATGCTAAAATATTTATTTTATTATCATCGCTAACTAAAGGCCCTGATGCAGGCATAAGTGGATTTTTAAGTTTCAATTCCCCAATAGTTGTACTTAAATCCATTTAAAACTCCTCCATTTATAAAATATTATATTAAGTTTCTTTTAACTTCTAACCTTTAAAGGTTCTTCATATAACTTTTTATTTTCATAAAGAACTTTATAGTCTTTCATTAAAAATTTTCCATCACATATAACATCTTTTGGAGAAAAACTATCAAATACTTCATAGAATATATAATTTAAAATATTTTCTTCATCTAATGGTACTATTTCTTTATAAGGAATTATAATTAAATCACTCTTATAATTTTTTTCTATTTTACCTATTTTTATATTAAGTATTTTATTTGCATATTCATAATTATTTTTTATAACTTTTACTAAATCATTTAATGTAAAACTATCAGAATTATTGTATTTGCTTCTCATAGTATAAACTAGGTTTGAAAAGTCTCTTGTAATGTTAGCACTTAATCCATCTGTTCCAATTATGCAAGGAATATTATATTTTTCAAACATAGAATAATTAAAAGATGCTAATCCTTTGTTCATATTAGATGTTGGAGTTACTGCTACATATATATTTTTTTCATTTAATAATTGAGCTTCTCTATCACTAACATATACACAATGAGCAAGTAATGAATTATCTGTTAGTAAATCCAAATCATTTAATCGCTCAATTATTCTTTTTTCATATTTAGACATACAATCTGCTACATCATCTATAGTTTCAGCTATATGAATATGGATAGGTGCATGGTTTTTATAGCTCTCAATTTTTTTCAAAGTTTCATCACTTAGATTCATAGATGAATTTAATCCAAATAATCCAGTATAGTTTTCACTAGAATTAGCTAAAAAATCTATATTTTCTTTTATGCAGTTATCAATATTTAAATCTTCACTAGTACTAAAAGAGAATATACCTCTTAATGACAAACTATCACATATAGCTTTTTTTAATTCATTTAAGGTTCCTAAACTATTACATTCTTCACCACTGTGATCTATAATTGTTGTAACACCATTTTTTATACACTCAATTCCAAACATTAATCCATTATAATAACAACCTTTATTTTTCAATTCATTCCATATGCTTAGTTCTTTTGAAATTTCTGGTAAAATGTGTGTATGTCCATTTACCAATCCAGGCATTACTATAGAATTTTTACAATCTATAATTTCTATATCATCTCTATTAAAATTAGTCATATTCCCAACTTCAATTATTTTGTCATCAAAAATAACATATCCATTTTCTATAAAGTTATTAAAATCATATATTTTAGCATTAATAATTGCTTTCATTTTAAATCACCTCAATAAAAGTTTTACATATCCTATTTTAATTTTACATTTCTATTTATATGACTGAGTATCAATTAATATTTAATTAACTTTAAATTTAACAAGTTAAAATTTAAACTTTTTTTATATATAGTTATAAGTTAGCTTTTTAAATTATCCATTTCAAAATTTGGATGCCTAAAATAGTGAGACATGCTCAGAATCGCTTAGAATTCAACACTGCATCTTGTTTCCCTATATTAATCATCATTATTTATTATATTAAATAAATTTATAGCTTTTTTAGTCATTTCATTTACTAATTGTTTATCATAAACATGTCTTTTTATATTAAGTATTTTAAAACTATTCAATATATGATTTATTACCTGTCTATATTCATCCTTAATATATGAATCTAAGGATATTTTTAAAAAATATATACTGTTTTCTCCTCTTATAATATATATTTCTCTTGTCTTTCCTATAGTATTTTCCTTTGTAAATGATAATGCATCATTATCATTTATTTTAAATTTTTTTATATTATCTACTCCCATACCTTTCATATATTTTGCTAACTCTAATTTATTAGAGTATGGAAACTCAACAAAAGTAATCCATAATTTTATATCATTAATTTTATATTTATCACTTTTACCAATTATTTTTAAATCCTTTTTTTCATCGTCATTATATATAATATCAATATCCCATTCTATTGGTATTTCAATTTTATATTCATTTTTAACAATGTAATTTTTATAAAATTTTGGTGTGAAAATTATGTTTTTATTTAACTTCTCTATTTTTCTTATATCTTTTAAATGATTTTCTGATAATTTACAGCCATTTTCAAAACTATCAATAAAATAATTAGTTGCCATATTAAAATTTTTTTCTACACCTTTTCCATATTTATAACACAATCCTAATTCATATTTAGCATCTTTGTCACCAGATTCAGCAGCCTTTAAAAACCACTTTACAGCTTCTTTGTCATTCTTCTCTACACCTTTTCCATCTTGAAAATTACATGCCACATTAAATTGTGCTTCCATTTTTCCATCTTTTGCAGCACTAAGATAAAAATTAAATGCTTTTTCATAATCTTTTTTAACAGATAACCCTTTGCTATATATAACTCCTAAATTTAATTTTGCCTTTGGATTTCCAAGCGCTGCTGCTTTTTCATACCAATATCTAGATTTTTTATAATCTCTATCTATATTATCAAGCCCAACCCAGTATATAGAACCTAACATCTCATAGGCGTCTTCATAACCTAATTCTGCTGCTTTATGAAAATATTCTACTGCTTTTTCATAATCTTTTGAAACGCCCAATCCATTTGCATACAATTGTCCCATTTCATAAAAGCTTTTACATTCACCTTTTTCTATTCCATTTTTTATAGATATTTTTTTGTTTTTTATGTCAATTATATTTCCATCTTCATCATACAAATTATATAAAAATTCATCTGCAAATTTATAACCATTTATACTAGCTTTTTTTAACCATTTTTCCGCTTCTATATAATCAACTTCTACACCTAATCCTTTATAATAAATTTGTCCTAGATTGCTTTGAGCCTTTATCTCACCACTTTGTGCAGATAATTTAAACCACTTTATTGCTTTTTCATAGTCTTTATATACATTTAAAAAAAGTGCACCTAAATTATTTTGTGCTGAACTATTACCTTTAATTGCAGAAATATAGAAATACTCTTTTGCCTTTTCATAATTAAAATATTCAAATCTATCATCTAAATGTATTAAACCTAAATAATATGATGCATCTAAAAACCCTAAATTCAAAGCAATTTCTAAAAATTTCTTTGCCTCTTTATAATCATTATTTTTATAATTTAAAATCCCTTTATTTAAAAATTCATTACCATCTTTTTTATTAATATTAATCTTTTTCATTAACATATCTATTTTTTTAAATATTAATTTTGTATTTTTAATATATCTTTTCAATTAAGCGACTCCTTTTATAGATTCCTATATACTATAGTTTAATTTTAAAATTGGTATTATATTACTTTTAATTATAATATTTTGTATTTTTTAGTTTACAATTTTAATCAAATACTTAATTTAAATTATGTAAACTTACTTAGTAAAAACTTTGTCAATTATTATTAAATAATAAAAAATAAGATTATATAAGATAAGTGTAATTAAATCTTATATAATCTTATTTATGTTTTTTATAGATTTATTGGTACATAGCTATCGGTATAATTTGTATACATGGACCATTTATCTTAGTAGCACATAACTTTTCATCTATTATTTCTGGTAAAACTATTCCTTGTTTTTCTAAAATTTCAAAATAAGGTTTCATATTTAATATAAGTTTTCTAAAAAAATCTCCATTACATGATTTTCTTAATAAATCTACATGTTGATTTTTATTGCAAACACATATTACTTTGCCCATAACTGTACAATTACAATTACAAAAATCATAACTATGAGTGGTTTTAGATATAAAATTATCATTATGAGCATTTATTATAGCTTTACAACAACCTAAGTCCATTATCATATCAAAAGTGTTGTTTAAAGTTAAATATTTTTTTATCATATTAAGTTGATTTATAATAGTATTATAATTTATTAAAGTATCTTTTGGTAAAAGTCCATTTAATAAAGTTATATCATAACAACTTATTGTATCTATCATTTCATTTATATTTGAAAGAATAGACATACTACTTACCACCCCATAGAATTCTACATGATTTCCAGGTTTAACTTTGCCTAAAATTATATCTTTACTATTTATTACACTATACATATTATTATCATTCATAGATTCTCTAACTTGTCTGAAAAATGAAAATGTGGCATAGGTTTTACTAATACTATATTCTTCACGATTAATTGCCCTACCATCCAATGTACCTCTTGTTAACCCTTCGTTAGTACCATCAAGTCCTATTGGACTTTTATCTTTTTCTATTTTATTAGTATCTTTTAAGTACTTTTCAAGTCTTGCATTTCCCATATCTTCTGTAATACATTTAAGTGTTTTAGTTTGTATATATCCATCAATTAAAAGCCCTGATAAATCTTGTATTAATCCCCCATTTAAATACAAAGGTACTGTAGTCAATAAATCATTCAATATTAATTCACCCTTTTATCTTAATAGTATATATATAATATATGACTATTAATTACAGTAAATGATATAAAAAACTTTAGTTAGATTTACTTTTTAGATATGTATTTATTATCTTTTATATAATATCTCCATAAAAAATCTACTGCCTCTTCTGCATAATCTATGCCTATTCTTTTAGTTTTTATTATTTGAAAATTATCTATTTTGTTATTTTCTACATAAATTTTATTACTTTTATTCATATCTTCATAATTATCATCTTTAGATATGTTCATAGCAATACACAGTTTTCCTGGACCATTAGATAAAACTTTAATTTGATTTTTATTAAGATCAGAGTAATCTTTTCCAAATCTTAAGTTAGACATAACATTAATACCTTCTATAGGCTCTATTGCTCTTATAAGTACCCCTTCTGGAATATCTTTTTTATTGGTTATTATATTAAAGCAATAGTACATGCCATATATAAAATATACATATGCAGTGTATGGCTCTCCATATAGTGGCTCAGTTCTTTTAGTTCTTTTGCCTCCGTAAGCATGAGATGCTTTATCTATTTCACCTATATATGCTTCTGTTTCTACTATTTTTCCTTTTAAGATTTTACCATTATAATTTGAAACTAAAACTTTTCCTAAAAGTTCTTCAGCTACTACTCTAGCATCTCTATTGAAAAAATTTTTTTCTAATTTCATAAACTCCCCCTATCTTAACTATAAAGATAGCTAAATTATTTCTTAACTATTTATTAATTAAATTTATATTTTTAGCTATTTACTATTTCACCACCATTTACATGTATTGTTTCTCCAGTTATATAAGAAGCACCTTTTGAAGCTAAAAATACATAGGATTCTGCAAGTTCTACCGGTTGACCTGCCCTTTTTAATGCTGTTTGACTGCCAAACTTAGAAACCTTTTGCTCATCAAAGGATGCTGGTATAAGTGGAGTCCAAATTGGTCCTGGTGCTACGGCATTTACTCTTATTCCTTTCTTAGCTAAATTTAATGCCAAAGAACGAGTAAAAGATGTAAGTGCTCCCTTGGTGCATGAATAATCTATTAAAGTTTCATGTCCATGATATGCAACAACTGATGTTGTATTTATTATAACTGAACCACTTTTCATATGTTTTACCACTTCTTTGGTTAAATAAAATGCACCAAACATATTAGTTTTAAAAGTTCTTTCGAATTGTTCCTTTGTTATATCTTCTAAATTTTCACAAACATGTTGCTCCGCTGCATTATTGACTAGTATATCTATTTTTGAAAATTTGTCCATAGTTTTTTTTACTACTTCATTAGAAAATTTTTCATCACCGATATCTCCATTTATAAGAAGACATTCACCATTATTTTCTGTAATAATTTTTTTTGTAAAATTTGCATCTTTTTCCTCGTTTAAATAAACTATAACAACTTTAGCACCTTCCATAGCATAAGCTATTGAAACAGCCCTGCCAATTCCGCTATCTCCTCCAGTTATTATTGCTACTTTATCTTTTAATCTATTTCCACAAAAACTATATTCATCCAGTTGAAATATTGGTAATGGGACCATATCACACTCTTTACCTGGTTGAATTTTTTGATGTTGTGGTGGAAAACACATAGAAAAATTTTTATCTAACCTCATAATAACACTTCCTTATAAAATTATTAAAACTTTTACATTTTGCTATTATAAGTATTAACCATTTAATAATTTTATATAGCCCTAGTTATTAATTTGTTACTTATCTTTTTTATCTATATAATTTTTATAAGCTTTATACTGAATATTTGCAACTACTTTACTATTTACTATATTAGGGGATATTTTAGATAAAAACACTGCAATTTTATTCAATATTCCAGGAATTACATTTCCTTTTCCTTTCATTAAACCTTTATATCCTTTATATGCAACATAATATGGATTCATTGCTATATTTAAATCTGATTTTCCTGCTCTTTTAGAAAAATTAGTCTTTGTAGCACCAGGACATAAGGCCGTAACTGTTATTTTATATGGTTTTAATTCTTCTTTCAGTGCATAAGAAAAGGATAATACATATGCTTTAGATGCATAATATGTAGCTATAAAGGATCCAGGCTGATATGCACCAGTAGAAGCTACATTTAAAATTTTACCTTTTCTTTCTTTTTTCATGTCTTTAATAATAAAACTGGTTAATATGGTTAATCCTCTTATATTTACATCTATAACTTGAAGATGTTTATCTATACTGATATCATCAAATTCTCCATTATATCCAAGCCCAGCATTATTTATCAAGATTTCTACTGTATAGTTGTTTTTAATTATATAATGATATAGATTTTCAATTTCCATTCTTTTGCTTAAATCTACAACTAAACCATCTACATTTATATTAAAATCTTTTACTAAACTCTTTTTTAAGTTTAAAAGCACTTTTTCATTTCTACCAACTAAAAATAGATTATATCCTTCTTTTGCAAAAATTTTAGCAAACTCCATTCCAATTCCACTAGTAGCTCCAGTAATAAGAACTATACTTTTCATAAAATCACCTTCTATAAATTTACTATTTCTTAATCCTATAGTAACATTATTGCAAAATCACAATATTATTTTCAATATATTTTTTATATTTATAAAGATATGTCGAAAATAAATCAATATCTAAATATAACTTTAAAATTTAAAGTTATATTTAAATTTATAACAAAAATTGCCTTTAATAAAAGATAAAGTTTACTTATATAACTTGTTGAATATTAGTTTAAATGCTATACTTATGTAGAAATTTAAAATAGTGAAGGAGAAGAGAACGTTGAAGAAGCTTAAAAAAATCATTGCATCCACTTTGATATTTACTTCCATTTTTTCAACAACAGTCTTAGCAAAGGAAGCATCTGAAGACTTAAATTTAATAGGTACTTCTGCTATTTCTGTTGACTTAGAAACTAATGATATCATATACGCTAAAAATATAGATAATCAAATGTTTCCAGCTAGTGTAACTAAACTTATGACTGCATTATTATTAGCAGAGAATAAGCAGAAAAATGATTTACTTACTTATCCTAAAGAGGCATTAAATGAAGCACCTTTTTCATACGGATTAAATGTTCATCCAGTTACTCCTGGAGATACTTTTACCGCTGCTAATGCAATGGATATTTTACTTTTATATTCTGGAAATGACATAGCTTATATGATTGCTAAAAACATTGGCGGGACTGTAGATAATTTCGTTAAGATGATGAATGATAAAGCTAAAGAGTTGAAAATGACAAATACTCATTTTGTAACACCTAATGGATTAGATGATAACATAAATGATCATTTAACAACATCTTATGATTTATCAATACTTTTAAAAGCTGTTATGGAGAACGAATGGACAAGTTCTATATTAGGTAAAAAAGAATCTGAAGTAAAATCTACTAATGGACCAACTGCTAAGGTTGAAAATAGAAATAAAATTCTTGGTGAAAATGGAAATATCGGTGGTAAAACTGGATATACTGAAAAAGCAGGTAGATGCTTAGCTGCAGTATATGAAAGAGATGGTCGTAAAATTGCAACAGTAGTTCTTAACTCTGAATATAATCTTCCAGAAGATAGCAAAGTCTTTGAAGATGTTGCCAAATTAGCTGATTATAGCTATAATGCAGAGAAAAAGTCACTACTAGCAAAGGATACTGAACTTGAAAGTAAAACTTTAAAGTATAAGGTTTTTCCTTTATTAGGGCCTGAGAGAACTATAAGAGTTCCAGTTACAGTAAAAGAAGATGTATTAGCTTATGAAACATCATTAGAACCTGAAGTTAAATATGAACTTAATGATGTTAGCGCTTGGAAATTAAATAAAAACAAGCCAATAGGTAAAGTTACTGTAAAAATTAAAGATACTATAAATCAATATGATTTATATCCAACAATATCAAAGATGGATTTAGTTAAACAAAACATACTAGTATACATAGTAGTACTTGCTATAATAACAGCTTTAATTGTTATTATATTAAAATTTATAAATAAAAGAAAAGATCGTAAAAGAAGATCTGTTAGATTTTATAGATAAAAATAGTATATTATATTTCAAAAGCACTGATTTTCAATTAGTGCTTTTTTCAAGAAAGTAAGCTATATATAAGATATTAATTTAATTCTAAACTAAAATATTGTTAAGATATTTTAATCTCATAAATATCTTCAGTAAAGACACTAATTTAAAATTTTATATGAAAAAAAGTGATACAGCATACCCATATCACTTTCTTAATATGTATATTTATTAATTACTTTTTACTTGCAGCTATAGATATACACCTCTGATGCTCTTCATCTACGCCTTCTGTAATTGATCCATCACTATGTCTCATACTATTTAAAAAGTGTAAATCACATACACCATCCATTCCATTATTTTTAACTACATCCAGATTCTGACCAGTTCCATACCCCCCAGATAAATCTGGTGCTTCAGCTAGAGCTGGATAAGCATCATTACCTGCATGAGGCATTGCTGCCATAGATGCTGCTATTCTTTTACCGCTTACAGAAACTATAACCGGCCTTCTTTCCCAAGAGTAATTTCCACCCCATACATTTTTTATAACTTCACTATCTTCTTTTGTTAATGCTTCAACATCTGCATGGTTTGTTCCAAAAGTACGTTTTAATTTAAAGGTTTTACCAGTATAAACATCTTCAACTTCCGCAACGGCACCTATTGGATAAACATATTGTGCCTTACTAAACCAATCTAAATTTTCAATCTGTGGCTTAGCTGATTTAACAATTTCCTTTTGCGAACTTACTGTAATACCTCTAACTATATCACTATTTACATCATCTAAAGATTTTTCTTTAGAAATTGATTTTTCCTCTACATCTCCACCTCTTGAAAGCTTAGAATTATCTTTTTCTAAGTCATTTAAGGTTACATTTATTTCATCATTAGATTTTACAGTTTTAAGACCTTCTTTATTATTAGATTCTGATAAATTCAAAGCTTTAGTATCATTTTTAGCTACTATTGTATTTTTTTGAAGATTATTCTTAGAATCCGATATACAAATTATTGTTAGTAAGCTTAAAGCTATACTAGCTAAAATTTTTCTATTTCTTTTCTTTTTTATCTTTTTTCCCTTAGAAACAAAAATCATTCTCGACACATCAAAAACTCCTTTTAATCTAAATTTAATATTTTTTATCAAATTAATCTTTTCCATAAATTAGTTTATATAAAAAATTCTAATCTATTCATTAATTTATAAATTTCTGTAATTATTTTTTATAAATTATATATTAAGTTAAGATTTTTAACTGTTACTTTTTTTGAATAGATAGCAACAGCATAAATTATAATATATTTTTTAAATAAAAACAAGTTATAAAATTAAATAACTTGTTTTTTACACGTCTTATTTTCTTTTTCAAATCTAAATTTATCTACACTAAAGTCACTTTCTTTCTTATATATACTCCTTTGAATATACATAAATTACTCTACAATTTATAAGGAAATTTATGAATTTTTTATTTTGATTTTCTAGTGTCACATATAAGATCAGCTCTATGACGTTTTATTTTTATTACTCCTTCTTTAGTGAACTTATATATATAATTCAAGAAAGTATCCTTATTAAACTTGCCTTTTTCCATATCTGCAAGAGCCTTCTCCATTCTTCCAGTATAATCAGTATCTAAAAGCTCTTTTATTGGGAAAGTTTCTATAAGTTTTTTACCTTTTTCAGTTATAAGAAGAGATTTTCCTTTGGTTGTTATATACCCTGCATATTTCAACTTATTTATAGTCTCTGCTCTTGTAGCTGCAGTTCCTATAGAGTATCCAGCTAAAACCAAGGATGTATCCTTATCTTCATTTTCCTCACTATTATTATTGTTACTTTTACCACAGGTTTCCATAGCCTTAAGTAATGTTTTTTCAGTATGATGCGCCGGCGGTTTTGTTTTCTTTTCTTCAACCTTTATATCTACCATTTGTACAATTTCATCTTTTTCAATTTTAGGTAGTAACTCATCTTTTCCATTATATTTCTCAATTTTTAAATAACCTTCTTTTCGTAAAATTTTACCTTTAGATATAAATAATCTATCATAATTTTCTCCTTTTACAGAGGTTATTATTTCAGTATGTTCAAATTCAGCACTTTCCATAAATTGAGCTATAAATCTATTTTTTATAGATTCATATACTTCCTTTTCTTCTTTTGTTAAATCTTTAGGTTTTAAGTAAGTTGGTATTATAGCACTATGGCTTTCAACTTTACTATTATTAAAAACCTTTTTGGTAACTACAAATTTAATTTCATCTTCAAAAGATAATCCTTTTTTTAAAGTGTCTAAAACTTTTTTTGCTTTATCTTTTAGACTTTCTTCTAATGCAGTACTTGATGTTCTAGGATAAGTTATATACTTTTTTTCATATAAGCTCTGACATACCTTTAAAACTTTGTCAGCAGTATATCCTTTGTACTTACTAGTTACATATCCTTGAAGGTTAGTTAAATTAAATAATGGTCCTGGATTTTCTTTTTTAATTTCTATTTTTTTCTCTATGACCTTTCCTTCTTTTCCTTCAATCTCCTTTTTTAATTTTTCCATCATCTCTTTATTTTTAAACTTTTCTAATTTATTATGAAAAAACTTTCCTTTATAACTACCATTATCATTTTCAAACTCACAGTAAAGTTCGTAAAATTTTTCAGAGTTAAACTTTTCTATTTTCATTTCTCGATCATAAACCATCTTTAATGTAGGCATTAATACTCTTCCTATATTTAAGAGGTTACCTTTACCCCTACAATATTTCATTGTTGCAACAGACGTAAAGTTTATACCAATTACCCAATCAGTTAATTGTCTACTCAAACCAGCGCTTTGAAGACTTTCCATATCTTCGTTAGTTTTTAAATTAGATAGACCTCTTTTAACTTCATCCTCTGTCCATTCATTTATGAGAATTCTATATATAGGTTTCTTAGCTTTAATATAATCAAAAATTAATAACCCTATAAGTTCACCTTCTCTATCATAGTCTGTTGCACATATTATTTTTTCTACATCTTCTCTCTCAACTAAAGATTTAATTATAGAAAGTTGTTTTTTTGCACCGCTATCCTCTTTACTTCTATTCTTATCATCTGGTTTAACTTTATATTTAAATTCTTCTGGTATATATGGAAAATTTTCAAAGCTCCATAATGCTAATGCCTTGTCATAATCTTTGCAATCATATAAAGTTAGCAAATGACCAAAGGCCCAAGTTATTATATAGTTTTCTCCTTCTATATATCCGTCTTTCCTACTTTTACACTTTAATGCCTCAGCTATATTTCTAGCAACTGAAGGTTTTTCCGCTAATATAACACTTTTCATTTTATCACCACTTGCAATTTTTTTATAATACATAAAAAATAATAATTACAATAAGATATACTTTGTAAAAAATATGATTCACAAAATAAAAAATTTACTTATTATTTCCTTATTATTTCTATAATAACTATTTTAATTTTAACTTACTAAAAAATAAGCTATTTTAAAATTATATCATATATTGTAGATTTTATCCTGTTTTCATAAAATTAAAACAAACATGCAAATTATAAAAAGCTATATTAAATTAGAACTAAAATTCCAAATTAATATAGCTTTAGAAATAAGATAAAATTAAATTTATAAATTAATTTTTAACACTTATTATGGTTTTAAATTTATCTTTGTCAAAGAATCTATAGAATTATAATTTATCTATTTAACATCAATTTAGATTCTAAGCTTTCTTTTTGCTCATTTTTCAACTCACCATTTCCATTTGAAAACACATTTAATTTAATATTCCCTCTTTCTCCCTTTGAAAATTCACCTTCTATAACATTATTCTTAATATTTAATTTAGATTTATCTATATTTTCTAATACGTCTATTTCATCTATATTATAATCTCCCAATTGAATTTTACCACTTACGTTATATTCATTCAAATCCATTGATATATTAAAATAATTATTAGCATTAATTTTAATATCTTGTGCAATTGGAATATAAGATTCAATGGAAATACTATTTGCTTTTAAATCTATATTTTTAGGAAGTTTGGATACTTTTTCATAATCACTAAATAATCCATTACTAGAAATATCGACATGTGAACTTAAAATTTCAACACTATCAGCATTTATAAATTCTCTCACATCCATTGTTATACTCCCATTTGTTCTTATTTTTATTTGCTTTAAACTATTAAATTTAGGTAAAGAACAATAACCATAATAACTATCAAAATTTATTGAATCAGAAAGTACGGAAGCTTTTTCAACCTCTAAAGAAATATTTTCATCAGATTTTAAATTAATATTTACTCCTTTTGGAACTTCTATAATTACTTTTGATCCTGTGTAGTTTCCTGATAATGAATATAAAAATCCATTATACATCCTTTCAAATATATTTCCATCACCTTCAGGAATTTCCATAGATTCTATTATCTCACTATTTATTTTTAAAGTTTTACTATCCATATCATAACTTGGATTTACCTCTAATTTTTCCATTGGGAAATTATAAGTTTTTATTTTAACTAAATTATCATTACTTTGATTTATTTCAACGGAAGCTTTTCCATTCCCACTAGAGCTTATGTCAAGATTCAAGACTTCATCTTCAGTTGAATATATTTCTTTGGCTATAGCTTGCTTATTGTTATTTTTTACATCCTGCACATCAGCTACAAACTGGGGCACTGCCACAACGCCTGTTCCTATAGCACCAATAGTTCCTATTCCAACTAAAATAGCAGCAGTTATAAGTGCAATTTTTCCTTTATTCATTGTAGCTATCCTCCTTATCTTCATCATCTATTTCATGTTCAACCTCTTCATTCTTACTTAAACTTAAAGTATTATTGTTGTAACTTTCATTATAGGTGTTGTTTTCTTTCACTCTTATATACATTTTTCTTGTTTTAACCCATGATATATATCTTAAAATTATATCTTTAAAAAACTTAACAATATATATATATATTGTCCAAAGAGCTAACATAACTCCAGTACCTGCTAATGCCATAAAAAATATAAATAAACCCATATACATATTAGCAGTCATCATAGGAAATGAAATTATATACCCTCCTATATCCATTATTGTAAATCCTATAAGAGTTAATGTTGCTGAAATTATTCCTATTATGATAAATATTGTTGGCATTATCAAAAACAATGTTAAAATTATAAGAATTGCTTTAACTCCCCATATAGGAATTTTCTCATTTAAAATATCATTAGAATTCAAAAATTCTTTACTTCTTTCAATACCTCTTTTTCCTAATCTTTTAGTTTTTCCCCAAATTTTTTTAGCTTCTCTTCCATAATCTTTTTTTTGGTTAGAATTTACATCACTTTTTTTCATTTCTCTTTTTAAATCATTTGCTATAGTTTTAGGGGAACCTAAGGAACTTATTATGGTCTCATCGCTTTTTCCTTCTAACTCTCCATTTAAGAAAAACTCTTCATAATCTCTTATTATATCTGAAACTTCATTTTCGCTAAAACTATCACTTAAATAATCTCTTAATATTTCTAAAAATTCTTTTCTATTCAAATTTAATACTCTCCTTTCGATATCTTTCAAGAATAAAATTTACATCTTCAACAAACCTATCCCACTCATCAACCATATCTTTAAGATTACCTTTTCCGTAATCTGTTATTTTATAATATTTTCTATCTGGTCCGCCTTCTGATTTTTGAATATATGTCTCAAAATTACCTTCTGATGTCAATCTCCTCAATAATGGATAAATTGTGCTTTCTTTTACATCCATAACTTTAGATATGTTTTCTACAATTTCATATCCGTACATATCTTTACTATTTATTAAAGTCAAAACACATATTTCAAGCACACCCTTTCTTAGTTGGGTACTCATACTTTAACCTCCTATTCTACAAATATACTATGTAATACATAGTAGGTAGATTAAAAAAATATGAAATCGTAATCTACCATTTCACTTATACATAATATTTTTAAATCATACTATGTATTGCACAGTACCTACTTTTAAAAATAAGTACTATGTAGTACACAGTACTTATAATTTTATATTATCATACTACTGTGTATTACACAATACCCTTTTTAAACTTAATTATTAACCTTCAACAATAGAAATTAAATCACTAAACTTATCTATTATGTATTCAGGATTAGAACCCTTAATTTCTTCTAAAGTATTATTTCCATAAGTTACAGCACAACTTTCACAACCTGCATTTTGCCCCATTCCAACATCATAGATAGTATCTCCAATAACCAGTGCCTTATTTTTATTAACATTAATTTTTTCAAGCACTAAATTAACAACATCTGGAGCAGGCTTATGCTTAGTTACATCATCACAACATGCAACGAAAGAAAATAAATGTTCAATTTCTAATTCTTTTAGAAATAAAAGTAGCGTATCTTTGCCCCTGCTTGTTGCTATAGTAAGTTTTACACCTTTTTTATGTAATTTTTCCAAAGTTTCCTTTACACCTTCAAACATAGTAACAGTATTTTTACATATATTTTTATATCTTATACTATACTCTTTCACTGCTGATTTTATATTTTCCTCTTGAAACCCTTTAATACTTTTAAACATTTCAAATAAAGGAAGTCCTATTAACCTCTTAATATCTTCATCCTCAATATCCTCATTCTTAAAATATTTTAAAGTATCTTGCATAGTTAAAATTATACTTTCACTAGTATCTGCAATAGTCCCATCAAAATCTAATACCAATGCTTCAAACTTCATAAATTACCTCCAAACCATATTTTAACTCTTATTATAACATATATAGTGACATATATTTATTTTTTTCATTACTTTTTAGTTATTTTTAAAGGTGACAGTTATTAAATATTATATTTTACATAATATTTAATAACTGTCACCTTTAAATCACCTAAATGATTTAAAAGCATTAACCGAATTTATTTTTAAACATTTATCTTTCATAAAATTTACTTTCAAAATCAATATGTTAATATTTCTTGTCAGTTTTATAATGCTTGTCCATTTACTTATTATTTTTCTATATTTCAATTTTAAGTTACAATTTCCTTATGAGTTTTAATTATTTTTTTATTTAATTTTTAATGCTAAGCTATAAATTTCTCAAACATCTCTTTATAATGTTTATTTTTTAAAATTAAAGTTATTGCTCTATTACCTAATTGCGATATCCTACTGACACTTAAGTTTCCAAACTTTATAGCTATATCCTTACATTTTTCACCACAGAACGCCGTAGCAAGTATTGTTACCATTGCTCTAGCATTTTGATTATGACTTCTATTTTTTATAAATATTTCATTAGAATGTATGTTTTCTTTTTCTGCTACAAAGTTAATTACATCTTTTATGGTATAATTGGATTTTAATACACCTTTTTCATTAATAAATTTTTCTTCTTTAAATTCTATTTTTAAATCCATTTTTTTAAAATCTTCTATATGATTTTCCATAGTATATTTAAATAAATTTGCATATTCTTTTCTTGCTTCCCTCTTATTTTTATCTAAGAATTCTAATATTCTATCTATGTCTAAAACTCCAAATAGGTCTTCTTCCCCTAAATAAACAGACATGCTTGAAAATAAATATTCTTGTGGACATTCTCTAAATCCTGGCAAATCTTTTGCATTTCTATGAATATATAACGACACTGCTAATAGATATCTATCATTATTTATAATTTCACTTTTAAATCTACCTTTACATAAACGTGAATCTAATTCATACTTTTTATTGTAAAATTTAACATATCTTAAGTTTAAACTTTTCATTACTACAGAAATATCTTGTTCCTGAGAATCTATAAGTAAATGAGCATGATTGTCCATTAGGCAATATGCATATAGTTTAAAGGGATATTTTATTTGACTTTCCTTTAATTTAGTCATAAAAGTTGCCTTATCTACATCTGATTTAAATAGCAACCTATCTTTAACACTTTTTATCATGATATGATATATTGCATGTTTCTCTTTTTTTCTTGGTTGAGTTGGCATTTCAATACACTCCTTAACTTTTATGCTTTATTTTAATCATTGACATTTTGTATTTTTTATATTCAAAAAATTTAATACTAAGTTCATTTTTAAATATTTTTACAAAATTAATAAATTTAAATATTAATATATATAATAAATAACTGTCACTATATATCCTGTATCAAAATAAATGAAAAAAGCTATTGGAAAACCAAATCTCTTAATTTAGTTTTGCAATAGCCTTATATTTTAAAATTTAATTATATAACCTTCATAAGATTTGCCATTTCTATTGCTGTTACTGCAGCATCAAATCCCTTATTTCCACTTTTGGTTCCAGCTCTTTCAATAGCCTCTTCTATAGAATTTGTTGTTAATACTCCAAATATTACTGGTTTTGATGTTTCTAATGATACTGTAGCAACCCCTTTTGATACTTCACTACAAACATAATCAAAATGTGGTGTTGCTCCTTTTATAACTGCTCCTAAACATAGCACTCCATCATATTTTTCATTATTTGCTAGTTTTTTAGCTATTAATGGTATTTCAAATGCTCCTGGAACCCATGCAATATCTATATCTTCTTCTTTAACGCCATGTCTTTTTAATCCATCCACTGCTCCTGAAAGCAATTTAGAACCTATAAACTCATTAAATCTCCCAACTATAATTGCAAATCTTAATCCTTTTCCTATTAAATCACCTTGTAAAATGTTCACTTTTATCACTCCTTCTATAGAATATGTTGCATTTTCTCTTTTTTAGTTTTTAAGTAAAAATAATTTTCTTCATTATGATTCATCTTTATTGGAACTCTTTCTAGAATTTCTATATCATGTCCACTTAATCCAGAAACCTTTTTAGGATTATTAGTCATAAGTCTTATTTTTTTTATGCCTAAATCACTTAATATTTGTGCCCCTATTCCATAGTCCCTAAGATCAGCTTCAAATCCTAATGCAATATTTGCCTCCACTGTGTCTAAACCTTCATCTTGAAGTTTGTAAGCCTTTAATTTATTTAAAAGACCTATGCCTCTACCTTCCTGTCTCATATATAATAAAACTCCAGCACCCTCTTTATTTATTTTCTCCATAGCCATTGATAATTGCTCTCCACAATCACATCTCTTAGAACCAAAAGCATCACCTGTTAAACACTCTGAGTGGACTCTAACTAATACTGGTTCATCTTCTTTAATCTCACCTTTAACTAATGCAACATGATGCTCACCATTTAACTTATTAACATATCCTATGGCCTTAAAATCTCCATATTTAGTTGGCATTTTAGTTTCCACAACTGATTTTACTAATTTTTCTCTTTTCTTTCTATAAGCTATTAAACTTTCTATTGTTATCATTTTCAAATCATGTTTCTTACTAAACTCTATTAATTGTTTTCCTTTTGCCATAGTTCCATCATCACTTATTATTTCACAAATAACACCAACTGGTTTAAATCCCGCTAAAGTAGCTAAATCTACAGCAGCTTCTGTATGCCCAGCTCTTTTTAAAACTCCACCTTGTTTAGCTTTTAGTGGAAATACGTGACCTGGTCTTCTAAAATCTTCTGGTTTTGAATTACAATCTAAAAGCTTTTTTATTGTTATTGCCCTCTCAAAAGCAGATATGCCTGTTGTTACATCATTACTATCTATTGATACAGTAAATGCTGTTTCGTGATTATCTGTATTTATCTCAACCATTTGACCTATTTTAAGATTTTCAAGTATTTCTTCATTAATTGGGGTACAAATAAGCCCTCTTCCATATGTAGCCATAAAATTTATACTCTCACCAGTAACTTTTTCTGCTGCCATTAATAAGTCACCTTCATTTTCTCTATCCTCATCATCTAAAACAATTACCATTTTTCCTATTTTTATATCCTCTATTGCCTCTTCAATTGTATTCATTTTAATCTCCTCCTATATAAACCCATTTTCTTTTAATAAATTTAAAGTTAGATTACTTTCATTACTTTTATATTCCCTAAAATCCATAAGTCTTTTTATATATTTTAAAAGCATATCACATTCTATATTTATAGCTTGTCCGATGCTTTTTTTGAAAATAATACTTTCATCTTTGGTATGTGGTATTATAGAAACTTCAAAGTAATTTTCTTTTAAACTTGAAATAGTTAAGCTTGTTCCATCCAATGTAACTGACCCTTTACATACCATATATTGCAATAATTCATTGCTACATCCAACTTTTATTACAGTGCTATTCCCATGGTTTTCAGCACCTATTATTGTTCCCATACCGTCTATATGTCCACTAACTATATGACCATTAAGTCTACCATTAACAGATAATGCTCTTTCTAAATTCACACTATCTCCCTCTTTTAATTTAGATATATTAGAAAGCTTTAAAGATTCCATCATAACATCTGCAATAAAATAATCTTTTCCTAATTTTGTTGCAGTTAGACATACACCATTTGTACAAATACTATCCCCTATGTTTATATCTTCTATAACTTTCTTACACTTTATTTTAATTACCCTAGATTTATCAACATCTTTAATTGATAAAACCAATCCTATTTCTTCTACTATTCCTGTAAACACCACATCACCTTTTTCTAAATATTTTGAATTATTTAAATATTCAAACTTCTCCTTCTATCAAAATATCATTATCAATTTTTCTCATATTCCATTTTTTGATTTCAAAACATTCTGACACTTTCTCCTTTCCAATACCTTCTACAGCGGTGACACTCTCCCTTCCTCCTATAATTTTAGGACATATAAAAGCATATATTTTATTTGCTATTTTTTCTTCTAATATGCTATAAATTAAATTTCCACCACCTTCTACTAAAATACTATCAATTCCTCTTTTATATAAATTTAAGGTTAAATCAATTAAGTCCACTTTATTTTTATTTTCTTTTGTAACTATAACTTCCACTCCAAGTTCCTTTAATTTTAAAATTTTTTCTTTATCTTTGCATATAGTAGCTATTATAGTTTTACTTTCTTTTGTTTTAACTAAATTACACTCTAATGGAATTTTTAAATTACTATCTACAATTATTTTTATTGGGTTAATACCACCATCCAATCTACATGTAAGCATAGGATTGTCTTTCAAAACAGTATTTATTCCCACCATCACCGCTGTAAATCTATTTCTTAACTTATGAGCATAAATTCTTGATTTCTTTGAACTTATCCATTTTGAATCATAATTTTTAGTAGCAATTTTTCCATCTAAGGTCATTGCCCATTTTATTGCAACAAAAGCTTTATTTTTTATCATGTTATAATTAAAAATTTCATTTATCTCTTTACATTTTTCTTCTAAAACCCCAACTAATACTTCAATTCCATTTTCTCTAAGTTTTTTTACTCCCTTCCCTGAAACTAATGGATTAGGATCTAATGTTCCCACAACCACTCTTTTAAATTTATTCTCTATAATTTTATCTACACAAGGTGGAGTTTTACCATAATGACAACATGGCTCTAATGTCACATATATAGTAGCATCTTTTAGGATTTCTCTTGATGACTCTATAGCATTAATTTCAGCATGAGGTTGTCCAAATTTTTCATGATAGCCTTGTGATATTATTCTATTTTCTTTTACAATTACAGCTCCAACAAGTGGATTAGGGTTTACTTTTCCTTCTCCAAATTTCGCAAGTCTTATTGCCTTTTCCATAAAGAATTCATCCATTTTATCACTCCTTATCAATTCATTTATTTAAAATATAAATAAGAAATGCCCCAGGCAAATTTCACCCAGGGCATATATTAATTGTACAAATTAGAATTAGCATTCCAAATAATTTATTTTTAAACAAAAATTATTTAAATTATATTTAAAATTTAAAGCTCCAAGCCATTGGCTCAGAGCATTGAAATTCAAAAAATATAAAACCTAATCAATTCTAATATTTTCTCTTCTTTCATCCAGACTTTACTGTCGGCCTTGGAATTTCACCAAATCATGCTAAAATAGCTCGCGGGCTTTACCGCCGGTAAGGAATTTCACCTTGCCCTGAAGATAATTTATTCAACTTTTGAAATTATTATAACATTTAGACATAAACTTGTCAATAAAATCCTATACTTTTTCTATAGACTTCCAAAAACATTATTTAAAAGTTAAGTTTTCTTCCATTCTATCTGATCCTAATATAGTATTTTTAAAAACTTCTTTTCCATTTTCAATATACTCATCTGGTTCTATAAGTGACGGTGAAAAATGAGTTAATATAAGTTTTTTAACTTTACCTTCCTTAGCTAATGATGCTGCTTCTCTAAAAATCATATGTTTATTTTTTATAGCTTTTTCTATATCATCATCACTGCCATAAGTACCTTCACAAATAAATAAGTCGCTACCTTTTATAAATTCTTTTATAGAACTTATTGGACGGCTGTCTGTTATATAACTTAATTTCAAACCCTTTCTTTCATCTCCTAAAACCATATCACTAAAATATAATTTCCCTTCAAATTCATAACTATTGTACTTTTGAAGTTTGCTCCAAAGTATTTTAGGTACATTATTATTAATCGCTTTATCCACATCAAATTTTCTTTTTCTATTTATGTAAAAACCATATCCTAAGCAAGGTGATGAATGTTCTAAATCTATCATGCTTATTTCTATATCAGAATAATCATTAGTAAGTTCAAATTTATCTTTTAATTCAAACTTTAAATTTTTCTTAGGTGCCTCTATCACTTTGATTTCATAAGGCAAATATGGACAAATAACACTTAATCCTTCAATTGTATCCTTTATTCCTTCTGGTCCTATTATAATAAGCTCTTCTTCTCTACCACTATTGCCAATAGTGGATAAAAGCCCTGGTAATCCTACTATATGATCTCCATGTATATGTGTTATGCATATAATATCAATGGATTTAAATCCAGATTTAGCAAGTCTCATTGATACCTGTGTGCCTTCACCACAATCTATTAGTATTTTTCTTCCTTTATAATTTATTAGTAATGAAGCTAAATTTCTAAAGGGCATTGGCATTCCACCTCCACAACCTAATAAAGTAACATTTATCATATATATTCTCCTTTAACATATGGTTTTTAATTTTTATTATCACATTTTTTTAATAAGTCAAAAAATATATTTGTATCTTCCTCTCCATGTCCAATCCATAAATTTAATATATTAGAATGATATTTTTCTTTTATAAGGGTAATATCTGCATTTCCCCCAAACCCACGTACTCTCTCCACAAAATTATATGCACATTCCTTAGGAACTAGCTCATCTAAATCCCCATGAAGACAGAACACTGGAAACTCAGGTTTTTCAGTAACTAAATTTAATGGATTAACTTTACCTTCATATTTAGTTCCACCTAAATATCCATTTAAATATTTTTGAGCTCTTTTAGATGTAAACTTAGAAAAATCTAACACACCACTTATTGCAAAAAATGCCTTAAATATAGATGGATCTATTTCATATCTTTCTTGAAGTTTTTTGTTAAAAACTAAATTTGCTCCAAGTTCTGAGCCTGCTGAAAAACCTATAACTATAACATCATCACAATCTGACATGTGCCAATATCTTTCTAAAAAATCTTGAAAACCTAAAAATACGTCTTCTATTTGGCAGGGATATTTATATTTAGGTGCTAATCTATATGCTGGAAGTACTACAGTATATCCCTTTTTAGCAAAAAACTTCGCTATAGCTTTAAATGAAAATGGATTTCCAGACATCCATCCTCCACCATGTATAAAATATATCAAAGTACGTTTTTTAGGCTTATGTCCTTCTAATATTAAGGTATATTTTCTATGATTATGACCATACTTCACTTTATGAATTTTGTATTCGTTATCTTTATATTTATTCCATATCATCATTCTTACTCCCAAAGCAAGAACTGTTAATTTCTCATCAAAAGTCATCTCAAATTACACCCCTTATTTAGGTCTTAGTCAACTAAAAATAAATTTTCTATAATTATAATACTACTTTAATCGACAGTTTTATATAGTTTTTTCATTTTTTAGAAAGTATATTGTTTACTAATTATTAAGCATATGAATTTTTTAAAAATTCAGTTACTAATTTCAAAAAATTAATACATTTATGTATTTTTTCTTAAAACAGTGCTATATATTAATATTATTTTAGTTTCTATTAAAATTATATTTTATATACCATTTATTAATTTATTCATTATCTAAAATAAAAATTGAATATTTTTATATTTAAATCATATTACAATATATATTATTATAACGCTTAATAATAAAAGGTGTCTAAACCATATGTTTTTAGACACCTTTTCATATATTTTATTCAAAAAAATTCACTTTTCCATCTAAAGAGTAATAACCCTTAACTATTTTCACACTACCATTAGTTAACTTTTCACTAATTATAGAATCTTTTTTTACTATTGAAGCTGAATTTTCTATATTTAACTTAATAGCTTCTTCGATAGAATTACTATTCTTTATACTAGGTTCTATCTTTTTCAAAAGTCCTGTTAAATTATGAGAATATACAGTTCTATTATTTAACATATCATAAGCTGATATAACAGCTCCACAATCTTCATGCCCCATTACAACAATAAGCGGTGTTTCAAGATACTTTACTGCATATTCAATAGATGCTAAGGCATCTTCATTCACTACATTACCTGCCAATCTTACCTCAAAAATTTCTCCAAGTCCTACATTAAAAATTAATGATGGGCTTATTCTAGAATCAGAACAAGTTAATATTACTGCATATGGGTGTTGTCCGTTTTTCAATTCATCTCGTCGTTTTTTATGTACATTATTTAAATTAGATATATCATTAACAAATCTTTCATTTCCTTCTTTAAGCATTTTTAGGGCTTTTTCTGGTGTATTAACATCTACCATTAAATCTGTCGTCTGGCTAACATCTGTCATAACATCTTTTGCTCCTTCTCTTATGTAAAATAATATAAATGTTGTACTTAGAAATACTATTAGACTTATTAATACTATATCAAATCTTTTCTTCATTGGATATAATCTCCTTATAATATTTTTTTAATTTTATTTGAATTTTATTTGAATTTTTTATGTATTTTTTTATTTTATCAATATATACTTCAGTAATATATTTAAAGTAGATTCTTTGTTTTATTTAATTGTATTTTATGCCGTTAACTTTAAACTATTCAATATTGAGCCTTATCTTATATAGTAAGATATGCTATGAATCACTTAAAATTTAATGCTATATTTTTATGAAAATATTTTAAAGCTATTGAATAAATTTAAATTGGATCGTGTCTCCCTATATATCTAACAACTTCATATATAGGAATTATTAATATAAAATATGTTAATCATTTTTTTAAATACAAAAGAATCATCTAAACAAGTAATATTAAATACTTTTTAGATGATTCTTTTAATAAAATATTTTTATTTACATTTAGTTTTTCTTCTTTAGCTCATTTAAATCTTCCAATCCAAAATCCACCTCTTCTAAAGAAAAATTTCCAAGTTCTAGCTCTTCACTACTTTTTTTCTTTAATGTATCATAAAACTCATAACCTAAACTAAATATTTCTTCACTTTTTTCCTTTTTAATCATTGAAAATAATAAATCTTCACCATTTGAATATTTACCTTTTTTTAAATAATACTTTAAAACCATTTTTTCTGTTTCTATGGGAAGTTCATATTGAGAAAGTTTTGAAACTATAACATCTACTTTTTCATTGCCATTGAAAATATTCATTTCACAATCATTATTTACTAGATACAAGTATAAATTTAAGCTTTTAACAAAACAATCATATCCTTCATTGCCATTATTACCACTTAAATAAATATATCCTTTTACACTTAAAAGTTCCGCAACTACCTCACATCTAATATCAAAAGTAGATTTATTTAATAGTAATAATTCTATAATACTGTCGTAAGACATTCTTTCTACCTTATCAAGATCAAATCCGAATATTTCTTTACATGCCTTATTTATTTCATCTATTGCCTCTTCACTTTTATTTTCTTTTTTTAAAAATTCTACCTTTTTTATAAGTTCTGTCATTCTTTCAACTACTTTTAATATATAATCATTTTTTAAGGCCATAAAAATTCTCCTCTCATATTTTTTAAATATATATTATTAAACCTTAAATATATTTATATTTTACTCCTTTCATACAGAGATTTACAAGCTTTAAAGCTAATCTATATTAAATATTACTTGAATATTAGGTAATTGAATACGCTAAAATATAAATTAGAACTAATATATTTGTAGATTTATTTCACTATATTAATTTTAAAACTTATTTTTATAAAATACTTGACTCTAACACTATGTTATAGCTTAACATTAGTTTTGTAATGAAAATATATTTTCTATAAAAAATTTAAAAGGAATGATTATTTTGTACAAAGTAAAAGAAGTTCAGTCAATCACTGGTGTTACCATACGTATGCTTCATCACTATGATAAGATAAATCTTTTAAATCCTAGTAGTAAAAGCGACGCTGGATATAGACTTTACAATGATAATGATCTTGAAAAATTACAACAAATAATGTTTTTTAGAGAACTTGATTTTTCTCTTGAAGAAATAAAAGAAATACTTTCAAGCCCTAAATTCAATAAAAATACAGCTCTTGAAAATCATAAAAAAATTCTTACAGAAAGAAAAACAAGATTAGAAAATTTAATAAAAATAATTGATAACACATTAGAAAAAGGAGTAGATAATATGAGTAATAACGAAAACTTTAAAGCTTTTGATACAACTGAAATAGAAAATTATAAAAATAAATATAAAAAAGAGGTAGAAGCTAAATACAGTCATACTGATGCTTATAAAGAATATAAGAAAAAAACCTTTAAATATGGAAAAAATGATTGGCAAAATATAATGGAAAAAGGTGATATAATCTTTAAAAATCTTGCTAATCTTATGGATAAATCTCCTAGTGATATAGAAGTTCAAACTGAAATTGAAAATTGGAGAAATCATATAACAAATAACTTTTATGATTGCACCATAGAAATCTTTCAATCCTTAGGTGAAATGTATGTAAATGATACTCGATTTACTGAAAATATAGATAAACACAAAAGCGGTCTATCAAACTTTATAAATGAAGCAATAAAAATTTACTGTGAAAATAATAAGTAAATAAAATTTAAATCTTCTTCCTATGATTAAGACTATATAAAAAGATAGCTATTGCAAAACTAGTTAAATATTAGTAAAGCAATAGCTCTTTTTACATGAATTTATACTATTATTAATTATATTTTACATGTAATAGCTGTTTTATATTATCTTTATTTAAAAACTCCTTGTAAAGTTCTTTTATGATTGGGTTTTCATGAGATTTTCTTATCTTACTTTCCTTATCTTTTTCATATATTATTTTCATACGTTCTTCTAATTTTTCTTTACAAGATTTAATATATGGCTGTCCACCACCATCAATACATCCTCCTGGGCATGCCATAATCTCTATAAAGTCATATTTACATATACCATTTTTTACTTCTTCCATAATTTTTTTAGCATTTTTTAATGAACTAACCACTGCTACCTCTATTTTATTATCACCTAACTCTATAGTAGCTTCTTTAATTCCATCAAGCCCTCTTACATCTTTAAAGTCCAATTCGTTTAATATTTTATTACAACTCCATTCATAGGCAGTTCTTAAAGCTGCTTCCATAACTCCCCCACTTGTCCCAAATAACATACCTGCTCCAGTTGATATGCCTAATGGATTATCAAATTCTTCTTCTTTAAGGTTTATTATGTCAATTGAGCTTTCTCTAATTAACTTTGCTAATTCTCTTGTGGTAATTACAATATCCACATCACCTTTTAGTTCTTTTCTTTTTGCTTCATATTTTTTTGCTATACATGGCATTATAGATACTACTACCATATTCTCTTTTTTCATTTTATATTTATCTACTAAATAACTTTTTACAATGGCACCAAACATTTGTTGTGGAGATTTACATGATGATATATACTTTAATTCATCTTTATAATTCATTTCTGCAAATCTAATCCATGCTGGACAACAACTTGTTATTAATGGTAGTTTGTTTTTTTCTTTAAATCTGTTTATAAACTCTTTAGCTTCTTCCATTATTGTTAAGTCAGCAGAAAAATTTGTATCAAAAACTTTATTAAAATTTAACATTTTAAGTGCAGCAACTATTTTACCTGTTGTTATAATATCACCGCTAACTCCAAATTCTTCACATAATGCTACTCTTACTGCAGGTGCTATTTGAGCTACAACAAATTTTTCTTTATCTTCTACAACTCTAGGTATTTTTTCATAATCCATAACCTCAGTTAAAGCACCTGTTGGACATACTACTACACATTGACCACAATAAGTACATTTTGTTTCATTTATGGGATTATCAAAAAATGTTCCTATTTTTGTGTTAAAACCTCTATTTATAGGTGTTAATATGTTAATATTTTGTACTTTATCACAAGCTGTAACACACCTTCTACACAAGACACATTTATTCATATCTCTTATTAATGCTGGAGAACTACAATCTATTTTATATTCACTTTTTTTGCCTTTATATATATTTTTACTTATTCCTAATTCCCCAGCTAATTTTCTTAATTCACAATTCTCATTTCTATTACAAACCAAACATTCATTAGGATGATTTGATAATAATAACTCTACTATTGTTTTTCTCACTTTTAAAACTTTTGTACTATTAGTTGCAATATCCATTCCATCTCTTACTAATTCTGAACATGCAGGCACTAATTTGCCTTTTTCTTTCAATTCAACCATACACACCCTACATGTGCCCTTACAATTTTGTGATGTATTATCAATCATTTTCATGTTACATAAAGTTGGAACTTTAATATTTGCTTTTTTACAAGCATCTAAAATTGTCTTACCATTTTCTATACTTACCTCTATATTATTTATTTTCAAATTAATCATAAACTCACTCCCCTAACCCTTTATAATGGCTTTAATAGGACAAATATCTATACAAGTTCCACACTTAATGCATTTTGTTGTATCTATTTCATGTTTAACTTTTGTTTTACCACTAATACAGGATTGCGGACATACTCTTGAGCATTTTGTGCATCCAATACACTTATCTGTAATCTTGTAATCAATTAGATTCTTACACTGTCCACTTCTACATTTTTTATCATATATATGCTCCTTATATTCTTCTGCAAAAAAATTCAAGGTGCTTAATACTGGGTTTGGTGCTGACTCACCAAGACCACATAAAGATGCAGATTTTATAACATCAGATAAATTTTTTAAGTTGTCAATATCTTCTTCTTCACCTTTTCCTTCAATTATTTTATTAAGAAGTTCTAACAACCTTCTATTTCCTATTCTACAAGGGGTGCATTTACCACAAGACTCCTCTACAGTAAATTCTAAATAAAATTTAGCTATATCAACCATACAATTATCTTCGTCCATTACAATAAATCCACCGGAACCCATCATTGAACCAATTTCTGTTAAAGTATCATATTCAATAGGTAAATCTAAATACTTAGCTGGTATACATCCTCCAGAAGGACCTCCAGTTTGAACTCCTTTAAACTTTTTATTATCTTTAATTCCTCCTCCAATATCATATATTAATTCCCTTATAGTTAATCCCATAGGAACTTCAACCAATCCAACATTTTTAATTTTTCCTGCTAATGCAAAAACCTTAGTTCCTGTACTTTTTAATGTACCAATTGATGAATACCACTTAGAACCATTAATTATTATTTTATTTATATTAGCAAAGGTTTCTACATTATTTACACAAGTAGGATTTTTCCATAAACCACTTTCAGAAGTTCTAGGTGGTTTCATTGTTGGCTCACCTCTACTACCTTCTATAGAATGAATTAACGCAGTTGCTTCTCCACAAACAAAAGCACCTGCACCATATCTTATTTCTATATCAAAGTCAAATCCAGTTCCTAAAATATTTTTTCCTAAAAGACCATATTCTTTTGCTTGACCAATAGCTATTTGCAACCTATTTATTGCTAGGGGATATTCTGCTCTAATATAGATATATCCCTTTGAAGCTCCTATAGCATATCCACAAATAGCCATAGCTTCTAAAATGCAATGAGGATCGCCTTCTAATATAGACCTGTCCATAAAAGCTCCTGGATCACCTTCATCTGCATTACAAATTACATATTTTATGTTATTTTTAGATTTTCTAGTAGCCTCCCACTTTTTCCCTGTAGGAAAGCCACCACCACCTCTACCTCTTAATCCTGATTTTGTGACTATATCAATAACTTTATCTTCAGTCATTTCTGTAAGTACTTTTCCTAAAGCTAAGTACTCATTAGCAGCTATAGCTTCTAATATATTTTCTGGATCTATAGTTCCACAATTTTTTAGAGCTATTCTCCTTTGTTTTTTGTAAAATGGTATATCCTCCATTTTAGCTATCTTTTCTTTAGTTGATGGATTTTCATATAATAACCTTTCTACAATAACTCCATCTATAATATGACTTTTTATAATCTCTTTAGCATCCTCCTCTGATACCTTAATATAAAAAATGTTTTGTGGAGTTATTTTAATAATAGGTCCTTGTGCACAAAATCCAAAACATCCTGTTTTTATAACTTTAACTTTATCATTTAAATTATTATATTCTATTTCTTTTTCTAAATTTTCAATTATTTTATCTGAATTTGATGCCTTGCACCCAGTTCCACCACATACTAATATCTCAATTTTGTCACTTGAATTTTTATCTGCGTTCCTAAATTTAATTAAATTATTATACTGATTATTTAACTGTATCAATTCTTTATAATTTTTTATTTTCTTCATAGTCTAATCCCTATATTCTTTCAATATATTTTTTACATCTTCAGGCTTTACTTTTCCATAAATTTTATTATTTATTGTAACTACAGGAGCTAAACCACATGCTCCAATGCATCTTAATGTATCCAATGTAAATAAATTATCTTTAGTAGTTTCTCCCTCATGAATATTTAATTCTTTTTTAAACTGATTTAATACATCTTCTGACCCTCTTACAAAACAAGCTGTTCCTGTACATACATTTATTATATTTTTACCTTTAGGCTCTGTTGTAAAATAAGAATAAAAACTAACAACTCCATATACTTTAGACTCAGGTATTTCTAATTTTTCTGCAATAAATCTTTGCACATCCTTATTTATATATCCAAACTGATTTTGTGCATAATGTAATACTGAAATTAATGCACTTTCTTTATCATTTTGTTTTAATATAAAATCCTCTAGGTTGATTAACTTGTTTTTACATCCTTCCATCGTATACAACTCCTATTAGCATATTTGCTTTATGTTGATTTTAAACAATATTTTGAAAATTAAATTTAATAATATTATTTTATTGCTTATTCTATAAAAAGAAAACAATTTTTATAATACTTTTTTCTACAATAAATTCTTTTTACTTTTAATTTGACAAAAATAAAAATGCTTATTTTAAACTATAAGCATTTTCTTAATAACTATCATTTTTAACTCTTATTTGTGTAGTTCTTTTACATATTTCCAAGTTGCACCATTATCTTTAGATTGATACAAAGCCTGACTATCCCCATTATAATCTCCATCTTGACCTTGTCCAACCAACATATTTAAAACATCATTTTCCTCATAAGGAATAGTTGGAAAGTCAAAAGGATTTATAATTATATTATTATCTAATTTTACTTCTTTTATTGGAAATTCTACTTTTCTATAAGATAAGCCTCCATCTTCGGTACGATATAATTCTCCATTTGATCCACCACTATGAGATAAACATAAAAACCCAAGTTTATCATTTATAAAAATTATTCCTGACGCAACACCGGTTTTACCCAAGAATGGATCTTCATTTATTACTTTCCACGTTTGTCCACCATCAACAGTATTATTTAATGAATAAAATCTGCTTCCAGCTGCAGCATCTTCAATATTTAAACGATATCCAATCTCTTTTGTTAAATAAAATTCTTCATTATCATTTTTTGAATTTTGTAAACTATTTTCCTCCTCATCTTTTTTAGGAGGAATTGTTGATTTACTCCATGCTTCTTCACATTTTAAGTTGTATCTAATAGGAGTATATTTATCTTCCTTTTCAGGTACAAACAATGATACAGTGTATCCTATTATTTCAGAGCTAATATCTATATATGATTTATTACCTTGTTCATCAATATTAACTATTCCCTCTGTATTAAATCCCCAATTTCTTTTTCCATAATAAACTATTCCATAGTCACTTTCATTCCAAGTACTTACTGTATCTTCTATTGAAATAGCTTTAATTGTACTTATTAATGGCTTTAATAGTTTATCATCATTATAATTAGCATTCGTATTGTTATTTGAAATTACTGTAATTTTATCTGATTTCTTATTATCATAATAAATTAGATAAGTTTTCTCTTTTTCTTTTGAATCTTTTCCATAAACAAAAGTTTCAAAAGATGTAATCTTTCCTTCTTTATTAAAATTAAGTTTAAAGTTATCTAATATATACAATTTATCTGGCAAATCGTATTTTTTACCAATATCATTAAAAATACCTTCAACTCCATTTACATATATATTATCGCTTTCGAATTTTATTGACCTTTTGTTTTTTAAATCGTATATAACTAATGAAAGTTTATCACCATAATTTACAGCACTATTATAAATTCTTAATCCATAAACTGATGTTATTCCAACAAACATAACAATAGAAATACATATCCATATATTCATATAAGATGATTTTTTACTCTTTATTTCTTCTTTCTCTATCTTTTTTATAGTTATAATTGTAGTAAATATGATTATAACTATAAATAATAGAACACAAATTGATAAAATTAATATATTATGATTCATCCTTCCGAACTTACACAATAAAGCTAATTCATAAAAAAATGCCCAATATATAATTATAAGTATTGGATTTGTTACTAATGATATACTCAATTTTTTTATAATTTCTTTCCCCATTACATCACCATACCTTTTTGTTAATTTTATTAACTTAATAATATACTTTATAAGAAGTATTCTTTTATATCTAAATTCTCATCATTTACCTTTCCCTATATTGTATCAATAATAAATTTATAATAACAGTCTTATACACTTTACTTATCCATTTCATGTTATAATTTTAATATAAGATTATATATTAAAACTTTATTCATAATAAATATAATTTAAATTTCAAGTTTTTAATTACTAAAGTAAGGATTTTAACCTTATTATTATATCAATATGTAAGGATGTTGAAATATGAATGATAATATTTATTTTAAAAAATATCTTTCTCAAAAAGACTTTTTAGATTATTGGAAGTTAGTTTCAAACGAAAAAGCAATGGTAATGAACTATGGTAGAGTGTTTACATTTAGAGAAGCAAAACAATTATTTGATTGTATGTTGAGAATAAACCTCAAAAGTCAATATTTAGGATATTTTAAGGTTTTTAATACAAATTCAAATACTTTTATTGGAATAGCTGGAATAAATGCAAATGATAGTTCTAGTGAATTAGAAATTGAATATATGTTGTTTCCACAGTATTGGGGTAAAGAATATGGTACTAAAATTGTAGATAAATTAATAAGTATGGCTAAGCAAAGAAAAAACATTAAGCGAGTCATAGCAATAACAGATCCTAATAATGTAGTATCTAAAAAACTCTTAGTAAAGTATGGATTCAACTCACTAAAAATATATAAAATAAACAATGGTTCTTTGGCAGAAATGTTTGTAAAACAATTATAACTCTTTGTATATGTTTAAGAATAAATATTATTTATTTTCAAGAATTATAAAATAAGTATTTTTCTAAATAAGTTATATATGTGAAATTGAAAAAGACAGGCTTTTAAAACCTGTCTTTTAAAATATTATTCTATACTTTTTATTGAGTCTACTATGCTTTCTTTAAATAAATTTCTTGCTGGTATCAATGATGCAGTTATACATATAATAATTGTAGATACCAAAACTATAAGAATATTAATTAAAGGAAATTTCCAATATATTTGATACCCTATATTTGATTTTGTTAATAAATATATAAAAAAACTTATTATTGTACCTAAAGCACATCCTAATCCCCCAGAAAAAATCCCATAAAAAAACCCTTCTGAAAGTATCATATTTCTGACTTGTTTATTACTAAATCCAATTGCCCTTAACATACTTATATCCTTTTTCCTTAAAAGAATACTCATATTCATAACGTTTATAAGGTTAATTATACTAACTAAAGAAATAATGCCTATAAAGCCATATAAAGTTATAATTAAATTCTTACTCATCTTTTTATTTAGCTCTAATTCACTTTTATAATCTTTTAATACTATATCTTTATAAGCCTTTATTACTAATTTTATATCATTCTTTATTTTTTCATAATCCGCCTTATTATCAATCTTTATGCAGACCTTTGAATAATTAGGTATATTTAAAAACTTTTCAAAACACTTATTGCTCATTATAGGGACTATATCCTTATTTCCCTCTTTGTTACTTAAGAATTTACCTTTTACTGTAGCTGCTACTTCAAAAGTTTTACTATCTTCCCCTATTAATTCACCATTATTATTATATTTAGCTATATTTAAATCTACTAGATCTCCTTCTTCAATTATTGTATATTTATTCCCATTTACATTTTGAGCTATAACAATTGAAGGATTTTCTTTCATATCCTTTATATCTATTTTTTTACTTTCTATTATTGAAGTAAGATTTTCTAATTCTTTATCATCATATGATATTGGATATGTTGGAAAACTGTAATTACCTTCTTCTAATTTTTTTAATTCTAATTCATTATTATTACACTGGGATTTTAAATATTTAAATCCTTTAGTAGTAACAGCATCTTTGGACACTTTTAAGTGTGAAGATATATCTTTACTTTTATTAATTTCTTTTATACCTTCAATTTCAGAAAGACTATTTATTATATGCTCATCTATTCCATTTGTAGGTTTTTCTATTTCAAATGAACTTAAAACAAAGTCATATTTAAAATTTCTTTTAAATAGAGTAATAGGATTCATAGTATCTATTAAGAAATTGGCTGAAAATAACATTATAATTATAATGTTTAAAGAAATAACTGTAGTTATAAATCTTTTTTTATTTCTTATAATATTTAAATACGCCATATTCATTTCAAATGAGAAATTTTTTCTTATAGATTTATCCTTTTCAGATTGAAGGGAAGCTTTTAACTTATGTCCTTTGAGACTTAAGTTATTATTAGATGAAATTGCTTCCATTGGAGATATTTTTGCTGCCTTTCTTGCTGGGAAATATGCACCTAATATTATTGTTAAAAATCCAATTATTAAATCTACTTTTACACCTTTAAGTGGAATGTACAATATATTTTTTATACTATATATTTCATTTATAAAAATCTTAGAAAAAGTAGATCCTATAATCATTCCTATAGGTATAAATATAATTCCTATAAATATACTTTCCAAAATTACTAAGGATTTAATTTGCTGTGGAGAACATCCTAAGGCTCTAAAAATGCCAAATTCTTTTGTTCTTTCTGTAACCATTATATTAAAAATATTATAAATAACTATACCTGCTACTATTGCTATAAATATAAACAATATATTAAAAATTTTATTCAATAAACTTATAGTTTTTATCATATCCACTTTACTATAATTAGGTTCATACATAATATCTTTATATGATGTTGTTAATCCTAAGATAATTAGTGCATCATCTATAGTATATTTATCTTTTAAACTTACATATGATACCTTTTGTAAATTATATCTTTTTAAATTTTTCAAAAAATATTCTTCATTAACATAAGCTTTACCTATTTTGCTTGTGTCTTTTCCTAATATATCAAAACTAAATATACCTGATAAAATAAATTCTTTTTCAATTTTTTCACTTTTTAATGTTCTACCATTTAAATAATTAACTTCATATTCAAATTTAATTTTATCTCCTATATTATATTTTTTAGGAAGTTTTTCTAAAATCCAATCTTCAAGTGCTACTTCATTCTCATTTTTAGGATATTCACCCTTTATAAGATTAAAGTTTAAAATATCCTTTGAATTATCATCATAAGCTTTTATATCTATTTTATATTTAGAATTAGGGATATTATACATTCCTACATCACTTACTATTGTGACCTTATTAAATAACTCATCAGTTCTAGTTTGCTTAATATTAGAGTAATCATTACTATACAGTCTTATATCATAATTTCCGCCACCATCTTTTATAGCATTCTTAAAATTATTTTTAATCATTCCATCACTTACTAAACTTAAAGAAGTTATAAGTGCAATAGCTAATACAATACTCACTCCCATAAGAACAGTTCTCTTTTTATATTTAAGTATATTACGTGGAATAAGCCCCCAAAAACTTTTCATTAACGAGTCCTCCTATCACCACTTATCTCACCATCAGATATAGTTATTATTCTATCTGCTATTTTAGGATCATGTGTTATCATAATTGACATTGCAAGTAAATCCATTACTTCTTTACTATTTTTGCTATCTAAGTTTCCAGTAGGTTCATCGGCAAATATTATTGAAGGCTTTGGAATTAATGCACGTGCTATTGATGCTCTTTGTTGTTGTCCTCCTGATACTTCTCCAGCAAGATGTCTTTTTCTATCGGTAAGTCCTAAAGTTTCCATTATTTCATTAAAATAATCTTCATCAACTTTTTTTTCGTCCATTAAAATTGGTAATTTAATATTTTCTTCTATAGAAAGTATAGGAATACAATCCATAGGTTTTAAAGCTTTAATTTCCATTTCCTTAAACCCATAACTTTTAGTTAAATATTCAGTTTTTAAAAGTTCCAAAAACTCATCCCCTATAAGTATATTTTTCCTATAATATACTTATATTGTAAATTAAAAATAATGTTTATTCAACTTAGATCCTTAGTATTATCTAAGATTTACATATTAATCCTGAAAATATAATTAATAATAATTATTTGTTGACAATTAATATTTTATGTTTTATAATAAACACATAAGATAAATGAAATTAAAATTATATAAAACAAGCTCAATAAATTTAAACTGTTTTTATACAAAATTTAATATTAAATTCTAAATATATTCGAGCATGTTTCACTATTTTGAGTATCCAAATTTCAAATCCAATAATTTTTAGATATAAATTGGAAACTCTATAATAAAACTGTTATATATTATGTAAATATTGATTATACTATTTTGTATGGTAATTTTAAGGAGGATGTTATTTATGAAAAAATTTGTTTGTACAGTATGTGGATATATTCATGAGGGAGATAGCGCACCAGAAGTTTGTCCTGTTTGCGGAGTAGGTGCTGATAAATTTGTAGAAAAAAGTGATAGCTTATCTTTCGCTGATGAGCATAGAATTGGAATTGTTAAAGATATAGATCCTGAGGTTGTAGAAGGCTTAAGAGCTAACTTTATAGGTGAATGTACTGAAGTTGGAATGTATATTGCTATGAGCCGTCAAGCTGATAGAGAAGGTTACCCTGAAGTTGCTGAAGCTTACAGACGAATCGCTTTTGAAGAAGCTGAACATGCTGCTAAATTTGCAGAAATTTTAGGTGAAGTTGTTGTAGCTGATACTAAAGCTAACTTACAGGCTAGAGTTGATGCTGAGCACGGTGCTTGTCAAGGCAAAAAAGATTTAGCTACTCTTGCTAAAAAATTAAACTTAGATGCAATACATGATACTGTTCATGAGATGTGTAAAGATGAAGCTAGACACGGAGCCGCTTTTAATGGCTTATTAAATAGATACTTCAATAAATAATAAATTTCTCACCTAAAAATGGTATCATGATTGTGATACCATTTTTACTTAATTATATTTAATATAATGTTTTATACTTATTCATATGCATTATACATCTTTTTATATAATCCATCCTTCTTAATAAGCTTATCATGATCTCCATACTCTACTATACTTCCCTTGTCAAATACATAAATTTTATTACATACATTAGCTATGTTACTAAGCTTATGCGCTGTAAAGATTACAGTTTTATATTTAAACAGTTCAAGCAAGTTTTTCATAACTATAGAAGTAGTTATTGCATCTAATGCAGAAGTGCTCTCATCTAATATTATTATTTGTGGATTTTTTAAAATAGTTCTACATATAGAAACTCTTTGCTTTTCTCCACCAGAAAGGTTAAAACCATTTTCTCCAATTATAGTATTTAATCCATTAGGTAAATTTTCTAAAAATAAACTAACTCCTGACATCTCAAGCGCATTTTTAAGTTCTTCTTCTGAAACATTAGGTTTTGCAAATTTTAAATTATCCTCTAATGTACCTGAAAATAAGAACGTATCTTGAAAAACTATTCCTATTATATTTCTTATATTTTCATTGTTTATATTTTTTAAAGAAATTCCATCTATACTTGCATTTCCTTCAAAATCATCGTAAAGTTTTACTAATATTTTGCACAAAGTACTTTTTCCACTACCACTATAACCTACTAGCGCAACTTTATCACCTTTATTAATTTGAAGGGATATACTGTTTAAATTATAAAATCCACTATCATCATTTATATATTTAAAGTATAGTCTATCAATTTTTATATTCTCATTAAAACTATCTTTTAAAGTTTTTAAATTTATTGGTTCTTCACTATGATTTAAAACTAAAAATATCTTATCACAACTTACAAAAACCTTTTGCATTTGTTGAAAAAGATTAAAGAAGTCAACAATTGGATCTATAAGTAATCCATTGTACATCATAATAGCTGTAAGCCCACCTATAGAGAGAGTCCCCTGTATAACTTTGTATCCACCTAAAATCATAATAAGAGCAATAATGCTCATAACTATAGCACTATTTATATTTCCAACCTTTATAGTATACTTTTTCAAATTCATTATAACTTTTCTTGTATTATCACTGCTTCTTTCTACATCCTTTAGTATTCTTTTCTCTTGACAGTTAACTTTTATTTCTCTTATTCCATTTAAAGCCTCTGAAAATCCATTCCAAAGTTTAGAATTTGATTCTCTTTCATCATAAGAAAGCTTTGATATTTTAGGGCCAGTTTTTAAAACAAATATTGAAATAATAAGCCCTATTGGAATCATAATTAAGGTTAAAGTCTTATCTATTGAATACATATAAATAAACCCTAAGGCAAAGGTAAGAATGTTTTTTATAATAAAAGTTAGTGGTTGTAAAATACCATCAACAGTTACGCTACTATCTTGTACTAAACGCATTATAATTTCACTTTTATTATTACTTTCATAAAACTTAAAAGGCATTTTTTCAAGCTTTTCAAATAACATTATCCTTATTTTATGACCTAATTTTGATTCTAAATCTGCATTGAAATATTCAAATAAAGCTCTAAATATAACATTTAAAATCTGAAGTATAAGATATATTAAACCACCTTTTATAAACACTTCCATATTATCATTTTTACTACTACTACAAATATTAATAATTTTTTCTATATACTTAATAGGATAAGATGATAAAAAACTAGTTCCTATTAATGCTATTGATAAAAATATTGCTCTAATTTTAAATTCACTACAAAGTTTTAACATATTTAAATAATTATTTCTTGTTTTTTTATTTTTCATATATTCCCCCAATTGACTTGGAGAAACTAAGGTTAATTTTAAAAATTAATTAAAACTCATATACATCTTTGAATTTATTTCTTAAATATTCTACAAAGTATTTACTATCTAATTCTTCACCAGTTACTTTTTTAAGCAACTCTGCTGGTTTATAAAGCTTACCATATTGATGTATATTTTCTTTTAACCATACCTTTATACCATTTAAATTTCCTTTTTCTATTTCATTATAAAAGTTGGGCATATCTTTTAATGCTGCATTTAAGAATTGTGCACCATAAATATTACCTAAAGCATAGCTTGGGAAGTATCCAAACTCACCATCAGACCAGTGTAGATCTTGAAGTATTCCCTCACTATCATTTTGTGGTCTAACTCCTAAATATTCCTCATATTTATTATTCCAAATATCTTTTAAATCTTTAACCTCAATATCTCCTTTTATAAGTTTTTTCTCTATTTCATATCTTATAATTACATGAAGGCTATAAGTTAATTCGTCTGCTTCTGTTCTTATTAATGATGGGCAAGCTATATTACATACTTTATAAAAATCTTCAAAGGATACACTTTTAAATTCTTCAAAAAGTTCTTGGACCTCTGGATAAACTAATCTTAAAAATTCTTTACTCTTTCCTATTATGTTTTCATAAAATCGTGATTGAGATTCATGTATGCCCATTGATACTCCACCTTGAAGTCCATACTTTTCTAAATCATCGCTAATTTGTTGTTCATAAATAGCATGTCCACCTTCATGTATAGCACTGTACATTGCACTATAAAAGTTATCATCATGATAATGGTTAGTTATTCTTACATCTTTGTTTCCAAAGTTAGTTGTAAATGGATGTTCTGAACTATCTATTCTACCTTTATTCTTATAATCATATCCAATTAAATCTAACACATATTTCTCAAGTTCTTTTTGTTTTTCTATGCTAAATTTTCCTTTTAATATATTTTCATTTATATTAACTTTAGACTCTTTAACCTTTGATAAAATATTTACTATTTCATCTCTTAACGATGCAAATACTTTATCTAATTTTTCAACAGTCATTCCCATTTCATATTCATTTAATAATGCATCATATGGATGTTTTTCATAACCATAGAAGTTTGCAAATTTTCTTTTATAATCAACCATTTTTTCAAGATGTGGCATAAAAATAGAAAAGTCATTTTTAGATTTTGCATCTTGCCATGCTATTTCTGATTTAGCTGCATCTATGGAAAAATTTTTATAGATATCTTCTGGTATTTTTTTAGTTTTATCGCTTTCTTCTTTCAAATTTTTAATCATTGCTGCCTCTTCTAAAGTTAAATCAGAATTATCTTCAAGTTCACATAATAAATTATAAGTTCTATCATTAGTAATTAACTTATACAATTCTGATGATAAAAATCCTAAAGTCTCTCCTCTAGATTTTCCTGCTTCTTTTGGCATATTAACAGCCATATCCCAGTAAGCTAATCCACTAATATAACTAAAATAATTAATTTTTTCAACTATACTTTCAATTTCATTTAATTGTTTTTCATAGTATTTCTTCATAAAGGTCCTCCTAAATATTTTCTAAATATTCTAAATTTTGTATACTTAATTATATCATTATACATATATAAAATAAACTTTATATTTATTTTATAATTAATAATAATTATCCGTTGACAATTATTATTTTATATTGTATAATAAAAATATAGAGAAGGACATTAAAAATATTAAAATATATAAATAAAAATTTTATTAATATTATTGTTAAAATTTAGGAGGATGTTATTTATGAAAAAATTTGTTTGTACAGTATGTGGATATATTCATGAGGGAGATAGCGCACCAGAGGTTTGCCCTGTTTGTGGAGTAGGTGCTGATAAATTTGTAGAAAAAAGCGATAGTTTATCTTTCGCTGATGAGCATAGAATTGGAATTGCTAAAGATATAGATCCTGAGGTTGTAGAAGGTTTAAGAGCTAACTTTATAGGTGAATGTACTGAAGTTGGAATGTATCTTGCTATGAGTCGTCAAGCTGATAGAGAAGGTTATCCTGAAGTTGCTGAAGCTTATAGACGAATCGCATTTGAAGAAGCTGAGCACGCTGCTAAATTTGCAGAAATTTTAGGTGAAGTTGTTGTAGCCGATACTAAAACTAATTTACAAGCTAGAGTTGATGCTGAACACGGTGCTTGTCAAGGCAAAAAAGATTTAGCTACTCTTGCTAAAAAATTAAACTTAGATGCAATACATGATACTGTTCATGAAATGTGTAAAGATGAAGCTAGACATGGCGCTGCTTTTAATGGCTTACTAAATAGATATTTTAACAAATAATTCTTTTAAAAAAGTTGCTTATCTAAAAATAGATATGCAACTTTTTAGTTTATATATTAATTATTTTTTTAAATGATTTTATAGATAAACTACATAATAATGAAAATAATATAGTCGATATTACTATACTTATTATATAAATATCAGTAAGATTTATTTGTTTTAACATTTTACTTAACATTTTTATTGCAAAATAGCTATGAATTGAAGCTAATATTAAAGGCATAGTATATGTTATAATAACTTCCTTTGATATAGCTTTTTTTATAAGCTTTTTCTCTGTACCTATTTTAAGCAATATATCATACTTTTCCTTATCTTCAGTAGCATCATTATATACTTTCATATATAATATACTTCCTGTTGCTAAAATAAATACTAAAAAAAGTAATCCACCTATTCCATAAACAAAATTTAACCATCTTAAACTTTTCATAGTTTTTAAATAAGTATAACCTATTGTAGTTTTATCTATATTAGAAATTAATTTACTATATAAAACTTCTGCATTTGATTCATCTTTAAGTTTTGCTCCATAAAAATTAACGTTAGTTCCCTTTTCTTTTAATACATCATACTGTTCATTACCAACTATAAAAAATATTACATCTAAACTTACAAACTTACAATTAAAAGTTTTTATAATATTATATTCTTTATTGTCTATATTAATTTTATTATCTTCATATTTTTTAATTGACCCAAGTATATTTCTCTGTATTTTTATAAACTCATTACTTTTAAGGTTAGTTTCTTCAAGTTCTTCAACTAATGTTTCTTCTTTTGCTTTTTTTAATATTTTTATAGCCTCATCATATTTAACAATAACAGCATCATTACCAATAGAACTATCATTACTACTTACTCCTTTATCTATATGAACCATATTAGCTGTTAAATCATAGTCTATGTTTTTATTTTCTATCATATCTCTTATTATATTTTCATTTATATTGTTTTGAGATATAAATGAAAAAGTATATACATTGGATTTATCTTCTACGGATTTATAGGTTAATTTCATAGAAACTGCTGTAGCTAATGATATAATCGTTGACGCCAATATTATAGTTACTATAGCATATACTTTATAATTTTTCCTTAATCTATAGCTTATATTATTTATTGTTATTATATTTTCACCATTATATAATACAGATTTTCGCTTTATTAAAAAATTTAAAAATACTACTACAAAAGTTTTAAAAAATCCATAAGTTCCAATTATAATTAAAATCAAACTTATAACCATATAGAATATATTTTGTGACATATCCTTAGTTGATAAATAATATCCCATACCTATGATACTTATATATATAATCCCTAATATATAAGATAAAATACTTATTTTCGGTATAACATCTTGTTTTTTAGTTGCTTTTAATAAATCTACAATTTTACTCATACAAATATTAACAAATCCCATCACTGTAACTATAGAAAATATAATAATAAATATCAAAATACTAATAATAAGAGCTTTAAGATTAATTTCAAAAGAACTTTTTATATTATAGTCTGAAATTTTTAAAATTATGGTTTGAAAAAACTTTGAAAAAATTATCCCCATTCCACTTCCAATGAAAGCTGAAAATATACCTATTAATATATTTTCTAGAAAATACATTTTCCCTATAGTTGGTAAATCTAACCCCATAAATACATATATTCCAATTTCCTTTTTTCTCTTTATTAAAAAAGTATTACTTGAATACCAAATATAAAAACACATAAAAATTATTAAAATTATAGTTATTACTCTTATTATTCCACTACAATATTCCGCATTCATATCATCTAATTTTTTTATAAGGTCACCATATATTAAATTTTCAAAATTAAACAAAATAATCATAGAAAAAACCATAGATATGAAATACATGGTATATACTTTTAAATTATTTTTAAAATTACTAAAAGCTATAGCAAATATCCCCATTATACTTGTCCTCCTACAGATGCTAACATATCTATTATTTTTCCATAGAAGTTTTTTCTATTTCCATCACTACTTAACCTACAACTTACTTTTCCATCATTAAGCATATATATTTCTTTTGCATAACTTGCAGTTAATGGATCATGTGTTACCATTATAATAGTTGATTTTTCTTTAGTATTTATTTCACTTAAACATTGAAGTAAATCTGATGAAGCCCT
Source organism: Clostridium sp. CTA-19 (assembly GCF_054767855.1). Classification (NCBI taxonomy): domain Bacteria; kingdom Bacillati; phylum Bacillota; class Clostridia; order Eubacteriales; family Clostridiaceae; genus Clostridium; species Clostridium sp. CTA-19. The sequence goes on from NZ_BAAABH010000002.1 coordinate 218,691, forward strand.
AGAATCCAATGCTCCTGTAGGTTCATCAGCAAATACTACTGATGGATTTTTAATTAATGCTCTAGCTGCTGACCCCCTTTGTTTTTGACCTCCTGAAAGTTCACAAGGATATTTTTTCAAATGATCTTCAATACCAAATATAGAAGCCATTTTTAAAACTCTTTTTTCTATCTCTAAAGAACTAACCCTTTCTAAAGCTAAAGGTAGTGCTATATTATCCATTAAGCTCATATTATCAAGAAGATTATAATCTTGAAATATAAAACCTATCTTATCACGTCTTATTTGGGACAAATCTTTATTTTTTGTTTTTGTTATTTTTATACCATCTAATAGTATTTCCCCTTTACTTGGATTATCCAAAGTTGACATAAGATTTAAAAGAGTTGTTTTTCCTGCACCAGAAGGGCCCATTATAGCAATAAATTCTCCCCTTTTAACTTCCAAATTAATATTTTCTAAAACTTTTGTTCTAAACCCTCTAATACCATATTCTTTGCTTACATTTTTCACTTGTAATATTTCATCCATATTTATACCTCCAAAATTATCTTAAGTATATTAATTAAACATACTCTCTAATAATATGTTAACGCTTTTCTCCTTTGAATTCTCTCTCTTAACATTACTTTTCATAAGTTAATATTACTTTTTTGTAACATTAAGATAATCTGATATTTTTGGAAAGTAAATTTTCAAATCACAATATTCATTTTTTATAGAATCTACCTGGATATCATGTCCTAAACTATTCAACACTTTTTTAGAAAAATAAAGACCCATACCTGTAGATTTATATAATTTATTCCTTCCATTGCATCCAGTAAATCCTTTATTAAAGATTCTTTCTAAATCTTGTTTTTCTATTCCAATACCATTGTCCTTAATATGTAAAACTACCATTTTCTCAGTTTCTATAGCATAGAAATCTATGGTACTATTATCCTTTGAATACTTTATGCTATTGCTTATAATTTGATCTAAAACATAACATATCCACTTACTATCTGTATTTACTATATAATTTAAATTTTTTAAATCTACATTAATATTATTTTCTATAAGAAAAAATGAATTGTTTTTTATAGATTTTTTTATTAACTTATCTAAATTCTCTTCTTTTATAAATAAGTCTTCAAAAAGACAGGTAGACCTACTGCCATACAACATTGAATTTGTTAAAAGCCTAATTTTTTCTATTTGATTTTTAAGTTCATTTCCAACTTTAAAATCATCCATTCTATCTACCATCATATTTAAAGTAGCTATAGGTATTTTAACTTCATGTACAGATCTACAAATGTATTCATCTATTTCTACCAACTTTTCCATTAACAATTCATATTCCAAAGTTGCCTCATTTTCCTTATTTATTATAATTTTTTTAATTAATCTATCATAAAAATTGTTATTCTCTATTAAATCCACATATATTTTTTCGTTTTTTAATAGTTTTATATATATTTTTAAAAATTTATCTTTCCATCTTGTATATTGAAGATACAAATAGATGAAATATATAATAATTATAAGAAAATTTAAATAAATAATATCAAAAATCTCTTTTAAAAAAGTTCCTTCACATATTAAATATACGTTCACAATAATTATCATAAGAATTGATAATACTAGTTCATGATAATTTTCTTTTAAAAATACTTTTATATTCACTGAATTATATATCCTATACCTTTCTTAGTTTTTATAAAATCTTCTATACCTATTTCTTTGAACCTATTTCTTATTCTGTTAATGTTTACAGTTAAAGCATTATCATTTACAAACTCATCATCTTCCCATAAAGTAATCATAAGTTTATTTCTTGGTACAATTTTCCCTTTATTTTTCATAAGAACAGCCAGTATTTTAATCTCATTTTTAGTTAAATCAAGTTTATTATCCTTATATATAAGTTGTCCTTTTTCCACATCTAAATAAATTTCTCCACAACATATAATATTGTTACCTATATTGCCATAATCATAACTTCTTCTCATAACTGCATGTATTTTAGATATTAAAACCTCCGTAGAAAAAGGTTTTTGTATATAATCATCACCACCATTATTTATACCCATCATTAAATCCATATTAGAATCTCTAGATGATAGAAATATTATAGGCACCTTAGATATATCTCTTATTTTTTTACACCAATAAAAGCCATCATAAAAAGGCAAATTAATATCCATAATTATAAGTTTCGGGTTCATGTTAACAAACCCCTGTAAAATATTTTCAAAATCATTAATAGCCCCTACATTATAACCCCATTTTTCTAAAAGCATCTTTAATTCTTTGCATAATATACTATCATCTTCAATTAACAAAACATCTAACATATATTTTATTATCTCCTTTATTTTGTAAACTCTTATATTAATTATATAATGAACTTGTTTTGGTGTAAATTTTCTTACAATGCAATACTTAATATTTTCTGACAATAATTATCCTTTTATTATGATAAAACCATACTTATGTAAGTTATCTTGATATAAAACAATAACTTTTTTAACAGTCTACAATTAAATTTCTTTAATAATCTAATTTATATCTCCCATATAAATTAGACACTGTATAAAATATTTTAAGTTTCTTAAACATTGTATACATGATTAAATTAAATTGAATTACGTAATACTAAAAAAAGAAAACAACCTGCTAATTATAAAATGTATTCTTTATAAAAGACATTTTTATTAATAGCAAGTTGTTTTCTTTTATGAATATATATCTGAAAATTCAATATTACATTTTTCTATTTTAGAATTTAATAAATTATTATCTTCTTTCTCTATAAATTCTCCTTCTATTAATTTTATTGGAATATCAAATATAAATTCAGCTCCATTATTAATTTCACTAAGTACAAATATATCTCCACCATGCATGTTTACTAGTGATTTTACTAAAGAAAGTCCTATTCCACTTCCTTCACACCTTTTTTTAAATGCATTATCATCTTGTTTAAATCGATCAAATATAATATTTAAGTTTTCTTTTGAAATTCCTACTCCATTGTCTTTTACTGATACTACTATTTTATCCTCTTTAGCAATAAAATTAACTTGAATTTTGCCATTCTCATCAGTATATTTTATTGCATTGGACAGTAGATTAAGCATTATTCTTTCAACTTTATCTGGATCACAGGCTATTATTTGCTCCTCTACATTTGTATCAAAAATAAGTTCTATACCTTTATTTTCAACATATTCAGCTACAGATAAAGTTATATCTTCTATAACAGATACTATATTGTAATTTCCAAGATGTAATTTATAATAACCTGCATCTATTTTAGTTATATCTATAAAATTATTTACAAGCCTTAACAATCTATATGAATTTTGTCTTATAGACTTCATATATCTATTCAAATCTAAATCATTAAAATTTTCACAACTATTTTTTTTGCTTTCTAATAATAATTGAGTTGTGGTTAAAATTATATTAAGTGGCGTTTTAAATTCATGTGATACATTTGCAAAAAGTTCATTTTTAAGACTTTCAAGTGCTACAGTCTTTTCTAATGTTTTCTTCTCTTCTTCTAATTCTCTTTCTTCTGTTATATCTATAGCTGTAGCAATAGCAACATTTCTTTCTGGGATAACATTGCTACTTACTTGTAGCCATCTATATCCACCATTTTTACATTTATATCTATTTATAAACCTTTTTACATCTCCCATTAGCTGGGATAGTCCACTTACTTTAACAATTCCATCAACATCATCAGGATGAATTAGAGTTCTAAAATCCATAGATAATAACTCTTCCTGACTCCATCCAAGAGTTTTTACGCATTGAAACGTCACACTTTTAAAGTATCCATCGGCTCCAATAATACATACAATATCTACTGCTGTTTCTAAAAAAAGTTCTAATTCTCTTTCTGTTTTTAGCCTTTTATCAAATTCCTTTTTTAGCGCTTCGGACAACATATAATTCTTTATGATTACACCAAGTTCATCACAGGTTGAATTAATAAAATCATCCTGTTTCAGTTTAGGTTCATTATCTTTTTTATATGACATTGTTAAAATTCCTATAAGTTCTTTATTGAAAGTAATTGTATAACACTCTTTATAATTTACATTTTCAAGTTGTATATTGCAATTTTTAAACACTTTTTCATATCTATTTTCTATATAATCACCATTACCTTCTTTTACTTTAACCAATTTTTCTTCTAATGCTTTACTAATTTTTACTTTTTCACAATCTTTAAAAATTTTTTCTGCCATTCCAAATTGTATAGCCTTAAAAAGAGTTGTATTTTGCTCATCATATATAAAAATACTTATTCCATCTGCACCTAAATAATTTAAAAGCTCTTCTCCTATATTCTTTAAAAGCTCATATGGCGCTGTATAATTTTTAATTTTATCAATCATATTATGTAGTGAATCAATATTAGTTTTATTTCTTACAAGTTCTTCTTGCATTTTTTTGCTTATTGTTATATCCCTTGTTATACCTATAGTACATTTAACATTACCTTCTTCATCAAAAATTGGTGCCTTATAAGTTTCTAGCCATTGATCATATCCATTATGTTTAACTTTTTCCTCTAATAATTTAGGCGTCTTACTTTTTACAACTTCATTATCGTCGCGTCTAAAACCTATGCTCAATTCTTCTCCCCAAAAATCTTCATCAAATTCTCCTAGAATTTCATATCTAGTTCTACCAAATCTACTTGCATAAGCATCATTAGCATATATATAGACGCCATCTACATTTTTCATCCAAGCTCCATAGGGTATAGTATCTAATAAATATTCCAAGTCTTCCATTATATATGGTCTTTTACTTTTTTCTTTTAAAACTAAAACCTTGCAATCTTCACCTTTCCATTTATCTAAAATAATTTTACTTCTAAAAAACAATATACTTTTACTTTTACAATATAATTCTATATCTAAATCATTTACGTTTTCTTTATTTTTAATTATATCTAATATTTTTTTTTCGTCTTTGCATATAATTTCCTGTAATTTTAGACTTTTTATCTCAATTTCATCATATCCTAACTTTTTTAATAAAGATTTATTCCCAAAATTTATTTTTCCATATTTATCAATAATTAAAATACCTTCATCTAAGGTATTATAAATTAATTTCATATTGATTCATCCCCCAACCATATTTTTTCCATTTATTATCAAGCTTTAAAACTATTATCATAGTAAATCAAGATTAATGGTAAATTATAAGCTTAGTTTTGCATAATTTAAAATTTTATATAGAGACATATTTTTCTTTTCAAAACTCTATATTTTAACACAATATTTATAGGGTTCCAAGTTTATTTTTAAAACTATTCATTTCAAAACTTGAATACCCAAAATAGTGATAAATGCTCCTAATCACTTAGAATTTAACACTACATTTTGTATAAAAACACTTTGAAATTATTGAATAAATTTAAATTAGAGCTTGTTTCCCTATATATTAATTTAATATTATAATAATAAATATTATTATACTTCCATATATTATTATTATATCCTTTAAAGATTTTAAATTTTAAAAAATTAAATTAATTTATATTATTTTATATAAAATGTAATTTAAAATTATTTACATTTTATTAGATACTTTACATATAATACATATTATATATTGTAAATAATCACATTGTAAACATTTAAATAGTATTTATAGTAAAATTTATATCATTTTTGAAAACTTCTTAAATGAAATTTGCTGTAATTTTTGTGCAAAAAAAGAACTATTTTATTTTAAAATTAAAAATAGTTCTTTTATACGGTTTTAAGGTATTATTTCAACTTAGTAGGTTTAGCAATATTATTTTAAAACTTCTCTTTTTTCTATTGATTTCAAAGTGAATAAAAAATCTATTGTTATACATGTTATTATTATTGGTATAAATACTGACCAAAATATGAAATTTTTTTCAAATATTTTTTCTAATAAAGGCTGTATACAGTACATTGTAAAAAAACTAAGTGCAATCCAGTAAAGTGAAAATTTGAAACTTATTATTCCATCTAAATTATATTTTAATTTGGAATAATCCCAATAACTTTTATTAAACCATTCTTTTAACATATATCCAGTTAAATATTCTACTGCAGTAGGGATAACAAATGCTAGCATTATCATAATTAATAAATTAAACTCCATATATTCATTTAAAAATACTAATATAGCCGCAGCGAATCCATACATTGGTTTAAATGGTCCGTTTAAGAAACCATCCTTTTTCAAACTTTTAATAGTAATTAAAGAATATACATTTTCTACTATCCATCCTAAAAAAGAATAAATTACAAAATTAAAAACCATAAATATAAGTAAATCCATAAAAACCTGCTCCTTCTAATAATTTTTTACATTAGATATAAAAAAGCAATTTATATTTTCTTTTACAAATGCTTTTTTATAGTATTAGCAGTTTTTATGGATTTTATTATTTATTTTCTCTTTTATTTAGCTAAGTCATATATAACGTTAGAACTTACGGGTTTTTCATTTTCTATTATACTTAACCACTGGTTACACAAAGTATTAAATAACTTTTCCTGTTCTATTTGCAAATTGTGTCCAGCTCTATCTAATATAGTAAAGGTAGCCCTTGGAAAGTTATCCAAAATACTAAAACTATCTTTGTACCCAACAACAGAGTCCTGCCTTCCAAGTAAAAACATTGTTGGCTTTTCAAATTTATCCTCCATATTTTTTATTGAAAAGGAGTATTGATAACTTTTTTCTTTAATTGATTGTAAGGCTTCCCTATTATAAAGTTCTACACCTGATAATACTTCCTTCTTATATCTTGTCCACATATGTTCATCTTGAACAACCATATTGCATTCTATATTTTTAAATTCACTTGGACTTAATTTTGCAAGCAACTTAAAATTTCTCTTTAATACTATATGTGAAGGAACTTTTCTTTTTTCTAATATTGGTTCAATGCATGGACATATCAATAACATGCCATCTATATTTTTTCTTAATTTATGTACAAGTCCCAGTGAAATGTACCCACCATAGGATTCCCCTACAAGTAAAAAATTTTCATCCTTTATTATATTTTTTATGAATTCTATCACAACATCCAATATAGCATCAGAACTGTCTACAAAATTTAAAAAGCCACTACTTCCCATGCCTGGAAGATCAAAATAAATTCTTTTATATCCACTTTTCTTTTCAAATATAGGTTCCATACAACCTTTCATAAGTCTAAGGTCTGCATAATATCCATGAATCATTAAAACTGGTATTCCCTCACCTATGATTTCATAATTTATATCTATATTTTTAATTTTACACTTCAAGTTGTCATCACCTCTATATAATCAAAATGTCATCCTTCACCTAATGTTATTTTTGGATTTTAATATCTATATATTATTTTTTATTTTTCCTAAAGCATAATCAAGTGAAGATTGTAAATTCATATTATTTTTGCCGCCACCTTGAGCTAAAAATTGACTTCCGCCACCTTTACCATCTATAAGGGTTATACTATCTTTTAATAGCTCATTCATATTTATATCTTTCAAATTTTTTGAACATGCAAATATTAAATTTGCTCTCTCTCCATTTTTAACAGCTAAAAGTGCTACTACATTTTCATCTTCTACTAATTTTGATGCTATTTTATTTACATACTTAGCATTTTCACTTTCATATACCTTTTTAACAACAGAAATATCTCCTATTTTTATCGCTTCACCTATCATTTCTTTTATTTCATATCCACCTATTATATCCCTTATTTTCTTATTTTCATTTATAAGACCTTTTATTTCTTCATTTAAATTTTTTATACTATTTATGGCTTCCTCTTCACTACTACTTAAATATCTACATATATCATATGAAAATCTATCTTTTTTTAAGGAATCATCCACTGCTCTTTTGCCTGCTAAAAATTCTATACGGGTATTACCTTTATTTTTTTCATATTTTATTATTTTTATCATTCTAATTTCCATAGTATTACTTGGATGTACACCACAACAAGCATTTATATCTAAATCTCCAACTTTTAAAACCCTAATTTCTTCATCAGTTTTTGGAAGATCTCTTCTTAATTTAATTTTTTTTAGTTCCTTTTTTAAAGGTACAAAAGATTCTACTATTAAATCTTTTCCTATAACATCATTAGCTAGTTTTTCTGCTTCTCTTATCTTTTCTTCCTCTAAAATACCTTTTATATCTACAGTACTAAATTCACTGCCTAAATGAAAACTAACAGTGTTAGCATTAAATAATGTAAAAAAGCATCCTGAAAGAACATGCTGTGCTAAATGTTGATGCATACCATCTTGTCTTCTTTCCCAATCTATCTCACACTTTACTTTATGTTTTTTTATAAGGTTTTTTTCAAGAACATGATATACTGTACCATCTTTTTCATAAACATCTATAACGTTAATTTTTTCTATTGTTCCATTATCACAAAATTGACCGCCTCCACCAGGGAAAAAAGCAGTCTTATCCAAAACTACATGAAACCTCTCATCTATTTCTTTTATCTCAACAACTTCCGCTATAAAACTTCTAACATATTGATCTTCATAATAAATTTTTTCCATTACTATACCGCTCCATTTCTATCAAAATTCATATTTAAAATAAATTTTAAATTCACTAAATAATTGCTGAATTTATTTTCCTATAGCATTACAAGCCAATTTCTAATTTAATAAATTTAAATTTAAGCTTGTTTCCCTATATATTACTAAAAGTATTATACCATACTTTAATATTATTAAATTTAATATAATAAGCTATATAAAATTCAAGGAAAAATTTTATGAAAAATAATCTTTAATTTATAGTTACATTAAAAATATATTTTCAAAACCTTTTTAGATAGATTTCTTTCCTATAAAAAAAACGGTATCATAAATAAGATACCGCTTTTACTATAGAGGTCCAGATAAAAATATTTTAAGATTATTGAATAAATTTAAATTGGACCTTATTTCTCTATATGTATAATTATTTAAAATTTTGCTAACCAATTTTTAACCATTATATTAAATATTTCTTCCTGTTCAAATTGAAGGTTATGCCCTGATTTATCTATAACAGCAAAGGTTGCCCTTGGAAAATTATCTAGCATTTCAAAAGCATCTTTATATCCTACTATAGCATCTTGGCGACCTACAAGCATAGTAGTTGGCTTTATAAATTTTTCTTTTAAATTTCTAGCATCAAAAGAAAATTCATACCCATTTTCTTTTATATTTTTTAATAATTCTCTATCACAAATTTTAACACCATATAACACTTCATTTTCAAACCTTTGCCATGTTTTACTGTTTTGTACTACAACCCTCTCATTAAACTTATGTAAATCTCTTTCACTTAGCTTGCTAGTCAAATTTTTATCACACTCTAATACCACATGTTCTGGCAAATTGCGTTTTTCCATTGGAGCAATAACACATGGACATATTAAAAGTAATCCTTTAACTTTTGAAGCTATTTTATGTAATAATCCTAATGAAATATATCCACCATAGGATTCTCCTACTAATAAAAATTCTTCATTTGGAATAATTTTTTCTATAAATTCTAGTACAATATCTAAAATTTCATCAGAATTTTTAATCCATTTTCCACCTATTGATTCTCCCATACCTGGTAAGTCTAAATAAATCCTTTTATAGTTTTTATTATCTATTAAAATAGGTTCCATACATCCACTCATAAGATTACTATCTGCGAAAAAACCGTGCAACATAAGAATTGGTATACCATCGCCAATAATTTCATAATTTAAATTCAAATCTTTAATATTACATATCATTTAAAAACCACCTTATTATATAGATACAAGTCATTTAAATCTTATATCTATATTGAACTATATAAGCATTGTTCCTCTCTAAATATAACAACATTTAAATTATAATTTGTTATATTATAATATATTTTTATTTCATCTAAATCTAACATATCTGTAAATAAAACATCTTTATAAGTAAAATTTGCATCTTTATTTCTATTTTCATTATCTTTATAAAAGTATATACCAACGACCATACCATAACTATAACCTTTTAATGGCCCTTCTTTCTTGGTTATAACTGGAAATGTATTCTCTCCCGCTCCATCAACAGCTATTGTATCACTTTCTTTTCTGCCAAGTCCAAAATGTGCAAGTCCCTCTATAGAAGTCAATGCTGCTTCTTCTTTCTCTCCATTTTTTATAAATTCAAAATGAAGGGAAGTATTTTTCTTGTTTATTATATTAATATCTAATCTGTCCATATTATCACCTCTACCTTTATAAGTCATATATTATTTTTTTATATAATTAGCCGACTACAAAACTTTATAAGAACAATTTGTAGTCTTAATATTTACATAATTTTATTAGATTTAATAACAACACATGCATTTAAAATTTAAAACTTATGAGTGGAGAATGTTAACCAGTTATGCAACATATCTGTTGCTTATATGATATACTATATGAATGTATAATAATTACAAATATATAAAATTAAAATTGAATTATTATAAGAAATCCAATTATTCTTGATTTATTATACAAATAAATTTAAATGTAATTTTTATTATATCACAAAAACTTTATTCCACTTATTTTTTTAATATTAAAAATTTGATTTATATTCTTTATATTACATTATTTTTTGCAACTTTTAAATCATAAATTAAATAATTATTATTTAATTTAAAAATTACTTTTAAAGGAGGACTTTTATGCTAATTATATTTACTATTTTTACTATTTTTATAATAGGCTTAATAAGTAAACAATTTCCATTTATCATTTATTCAGCAGGTACCTATACAATATTCTTATTTCTTTATAATACAAAAAAATATTTTACTTTATTTGTAAGTATGAAAACAGAAGATAAAAATACTAAAGCTTTTTTCTTTCCTTCATCGGAAAATTATTTATTATTTTTCATAATGCTATTTTTATATTTATTTGGTATTATAGATTCTTCAATAAAATTAAAACAAGTATATTTTTTTATGACGATTTTAACTTTAGATCGCTGTTTATGTAATGGATTAATTTTAATAAATAAAAACGAAGCATTTATAAAAAATATTAAATTTAATTTTAAAGATATACATAATGTAAATTATGAATCTCCAGTAGGTTTTCTTAAAAAAACTCCTATTAAAATTTTTTTTAATGATACAAATGTATTATGTCTTCATCTTCGCTACAAATATATAAAATTTTTAAATCAATATATTGATTTATAGTAAATAAAATCTCTTAAACTCTATATAATTTAGAATTTAAGAGATTTTTTAAATCTTTTTTAGCTAATTAATCTGGCATAAGTACAAATCTTAATATAAATAATATAGCAAATATATATAACATATTATGTATTTCTTTTTTTCTTCCAGTTACAATTTTCATTATTGGATAAAATATTATCCCTACTGCAATTCCATTAGCTATTGAATAAGTAAATGGCATCATGGCTATTGTAAAAAATGCAGGCAATCCTTCTGTAAAATCTGAAAAATTAATTTCTGTTACAGCCCTCATCATAAGTATTCCAACGATTATAAGTGCTGGTGCTGTAGCACTTTGTGGAACTATTCCTATAAGCCCACTAAAAAATAATGATATTAAAAGTAATCCACTTACTACAACATTACAAAGTCCTGTTCTAGCTCCAGCTGCTATTCCAGCTGCTGATTCAACTACTGTTGCAAGTGTTGTAGTTCCTAAAAGTGCTCCACAAGTTGTAGCTATAGCATCAGATGTAAGCGCCTTTCTTAAATTCTTAGCTTCTCCATTTTCATCTACCATACCAGAACTTTGAGCTGTTCCAACTAAAGTTCCAATTCCATCAAATAAATCAACTAAACTTAATGTAATAACAACCATAAATACTGTTAAAATAGCTTCTAAAATCCCATTACCATTACTAAATAAAAGCCCTTTTAGATCTATTGCAAAGAAAGTTGACCCTACATTTGGCATTGAAAATATTTTTGCGCCTTGAAGACTAGTAATTCCCATAGGTATTCCTATTATTGTAGTTATTATAATTCCTATAAGCATTGCACCTTTAGTATTTCTTGCAACAAGTATTGCTGTAATTATAAGTCCAATAATTGTAAGTATAACTGTTTTATCAGTAAAATCTCCAAAAGAAACTAATGTAGATGGGTTTGCAATTACAAGTCCACCACTTTTTAATCCTATTAACGATACAAATAAGCCTATTCCTGCTGTAATTGCAAATTTAAGGTTTTGAGGAATAGCCTGTACAATTTTCTCTCTAATAGAGGTAAGTGTTATTATTATAAATAATAGTCCTGATATAAAGACTGCACCTAACCCTTGTTGCCATGTAAAACCAAGGTTTAAGCAAATATTATAAGAAAAAAATGCAACAAGACCTAATCCTGGAGCTAACACAAAAGGTAGATTAGCATGAAAGGCCATTATAAGTGTCCCTAAAGCTGATGATATACACACAGATGCAAAAGCTGATGCTATTACTGGGTCATTTGCCATTGATAGGGCTGCTGCTGCGTCTCCAGTAAGATTTTGAGCATTCATACCTCCTATCTTCAGTATGTTAGGAATAACTAATAATGCATATGCAAAAGTAATAAATGTAGTAAATCCGCCTATAATTTCTGTTTTCACATTAGTGTTATTCTCTTTTAACTTAAATTGTTTTTCTAATAAATCTTTCATCATTTGCTCCTTTCATATTTATTTTTAAAGGTTATAAAAAATAGTATTGACGGTAAATCAATACTATTATAGTAAACTATAGCTTTGACTTACCCATAGCAAGAAATTTTACGGTTTTCTTGTAGAAACTTTTGGTCCATATCACCAAAAATATATGGATATTCTTATATTTTATAAAAAAATGCTAGTATTGATGGTAAATCAATACTAGCATAAATAGCTCTAAACTTGACTTACCCATAGTGAGAAATTTTACGGTCTTCTCGTAGAAACTTTTGGTCCATATTACCAAAAATATATGGATATATAATTTATTAATTGAAAGTTATTATACTATTTTAAAAAACTATTGTAAACAAATTTTAACTAAAATATTTTTTTCGCAATTTTCTTTAAAATCTTTTGCTTATTCTATACCTTTTATTGACTCCACTATACTTTTTCTAAATAAACTTTTTATTGGAATTATAGCAGAACTTACACATATTAATGTTACTATTATAATAGAGGTTACTATAGTATTAAAGGGCATTGACCACGTTAAAAGACTACTTATTCTTTCTCTTCCATTAAAGTAAATTATAACTGTTAATATAGTTCCAAAAATAGAACCTAAAATACTTGATGCCAAACCGTAAAACACACCCTCTGACATAATCATAATTGTAACATCTCTATTATTAAGACCTATTGCTCTTAATATACTTATTTCTTTTTTTCTTAAAATAACACTCATATTCATAACATTAACAAGATTGATAATGCTTATAATCCCTATTACTGTTAAAAAACCATATAACATTATAGCAAAATCTTTATTATTTTCCTTTGCTTTATTATATTCTTCTACATATGACTTTAATGTTAATTCCTTACTATCACTTATAGAATCATTTAATTTAGTTTTTATATCATTAAAATTAAATCCTTCTTCACATTTAATTTTACAACCAATATATCCATTTAAATTCAAGTAATTTTCACAACTATAATTGCTAACAACTGGCACTATAGGCACATCACCAATAGACATACCTAGACTATTACTATTTAAAATTGCAACTACAGTAAAAGGAACATTTTTTACACCTTCTTCTCTACCATTTTTATCATATTTGGGAACAATCATATTTAAAGTGTCTCCAATTTTAATATCCGTATATTCTTTATTATTAATGTTTTGAACTATAGCCACTGTAGGTCTATTTTTCACTGAGTCTAGAGTTTTATCCCCTTCTTGAACAGACGGAATTAATTTATCTATTTCCTCATTGTCGTATCCTAAAATTCTACTTGAAAATAAATACCTTTTTATATCTGATGTTGAAGACTCCTCCTCTTTTAATTCACCAATTGACCTTAAATATTTAAAGCCTGTGTTAGTTATACTTTTTTCTGGGACTTCAATACTGCAGTTTAATTCTTTACATTTATATATATTTTTTACACCTTGAATTTTCTGTAGTTCTTCTATTTTATCATTTTTCATTTCATAACCGTTTATATTAGATGTAGACTTTATAATAAAGTCTCCTCCAAATTTTTCTTTATAATTGCTAAGAGGATCTAAACAATTTATTAAGTAATGTACTCCAAAAAACATTATAACTATTATATTTAATGAAATTACAGTAGTAATAAATCTTTTTTTATTTCTATCTAAATTTAAATATGCCATATTAGTTGAAAAAGACATTTTCTTTCTAACAGAACTTTTTGCTTCTAATCCAACTTTAAGCATATGACCTTTTAAATTCAAATTATTATTAGAAAAAATAGCCTGCATTGGAGAAACCTTCGATGCCCTTTTTGCTGGAAAATAATTTCCTATTATTAAGGTAAGAAATCCTATCATCAAAGAAAAATATATACCTTTTGGAGGAATATATACTAATTCAGCTAAATTGCCTAAATTTATATACTGAGATTTTATAAAAGTTTTAGTTAAAATTGAACCTACTACCATAGCTATAGGAATAAAAATAACACCTACCAAAACCCCTTCTAAAATAACAAGAGATTTTATCATTTTAGGTGATGCTCCTAATGCTCTAAATATACCAAATTCCTTTGTTCTTTCCGTAACCATTATATTAGAAATATTATAAATAACTATTCCTGACACCGTTCCTATTACTAAAAACAAAAGTGACAAAATACTATTTAAAAAATTCATATTATTTTCACCATCAATTTTTGCATCATTTTTACCTATAGATAAAGAGCCATAATCATTAATATAACTAATTATTAAAAATACTTCATTTAAAGAATACTTTTCTTTTAAAACACCATAGATTCTATGATTAACTTTTCCATATATTTCTTTATTTAATGCAAATTGTGAGGTTACATAAGCCTTGGCTCTATTTTTTAGTGGACTTTCATAATTTTTATAATTTAAAACCCCAACTAATAAAAATTCATCCTCTTGTTTTAAATCATAACTTTCATTTTCATCAAAATACTGTGATATATATTCTAACTTTATTTTGTCACCTAAATTATATTTAACTGGAAGTTCATTTAATATCCATTCTTCTAATGCTATCTCATTATTTTTTTCTGGATATCTGCCCGCTAATAATTTAAAATTCAATATTTTATCTTCTATTATATTGTTATAACCGTTTATTTCTATTTCAAATTTACTATTTGGTACTTTACAGATTCCAACAGATGTTTCTATTATTGATGTTTTCAAAAAATTTTCTTCTGCAAATTCATTTATAAGACTATAATCATTGCTTTCTGTAAAAATATCGTAAGTTCCACCACCTAAATTTATATATTCTTCACTTTTATTTTTTATAATAGAGTCACCTACTATACTCAATGAAACTATTAATGATATAGCAAGAACTATACTAATCCCCATAATAAAAACTCGTCCTTTATTTTTTATTATATTGCGTGGAATAATGCCCCAAAATTTTTTCAAATTACTCCTCCTTTCTATTTTTTTCAGAATATTCTTAGTTTTATTTTACTCCTATTTTTTTACATTTTCAATAATCATAGGTACATAAAAATAAGCTAAGTTTTCACTTAGCTTGATAAAACCATTCTATTAAAGTATATATAATTAACTTTTACAATCCTAAAAACTTTTTTCTATTTCTTTTACTTTTAATAATACATTTTGAATTTTCTTTAAGGTATCATTTGCTTTTTCTATTTCATTATTATTTAAATATAATTCCTGTAATTTTGTATATACCTTTATAATATCTAGATAATTTTTTGTTTTGTCTAATATCTCTATCATCTTTTTATAATTAAACTCTAATTTTCCATAATCTTTCGTTTCTAAATATGCCTTTTCAAAAAGATTATATGTTTTAACTATATATTCATAGTCTTTATATTCCATTGCATTTTCTAAAGAAAGCTCCAAAATCATTATACACTCTTCATAAAACTTTTTTTCTAAATATACTTTAGCTTTATTAACTAAAGTATGAGATAAATTAGGCTTGTCCTCTTTTATTCTAATTTGCTGAGATTTATTAAAGTAATTTAATGCTCTTTCTAAATCTTTGTCGCCTAAATAAGCATCTCCAATATTATTATAAACATAAGCTAAAATATCATTTTTAAAATTCATTTTAGATATTAAATTATTATATATATCAATTGCTATTTTACACTGACCTTTATCTTTATAGCAATTTGCTTTTATACTATTAGCACATATATATAATTCTTCTTCCTTATCATCATAAAACTCATAGTTCTCTGTAAATTTATTAAGGATTAATATTGTTTTATCTATATCACCAGATTGTTTATAACAAACTGCTAAATTATAAAGTGCTTTTTGCATATCACTTCTTTTATTAAATTTTTTACAAGACTCATATTCCCTCATAAATAGTACAATTGCTTCATCATAATTTAATACATAGTATTTACATTTTGCAATCTTATTATATAATGTTATTTCTTTGTCAGCTAATAAATCATTTCTATTTAAATCTAATGCATAAAAATAATACTTATATGCACTTACATATTCATTGTTTTTAAAATATATTTCTCCTATTCTCATATAACTTAAACACTTTATTTTATCTAAACCATATACTCTTCCAATCTCTAAAATATCTTTTAAGTCTTCTATAGTAATATTTTCTTTTTCCAACTCTAACTCACAGTACCACTGAGCATCTTCTTTTGGCGTTCTTAGAAAATATTCTTCATCAATTTCAAGATGTATATTTAATTCTTTGGCTCTTTTCATAAAACTATTTGTTATAGTTTTTGCTGCTTCTTTTGTTATATTTCTTCTACTATTTTCTAAAAGACCTAAATATCCTCTAGTAAAATTTTCTGTAGCAAAGTCCTGTTGCGTCATTTTCAACTTTTTTCTTAATTCTTTAATTTTTTCGGCTCCAGTTAAAAATTCCACTATTCTGCACACCCTCTCCCAGCATTCAACTTAATCTATAATGATGCCTAATTTTTAATATTAATGAAACTAAACCTTTACATTTCAATATAATTAAATTAATTTTCTGAAATTAATTTAAGCATAGTAAAATAAACTAAAACTTTAACTTAAAAGTTTTATAAATATGTTACCACTCTTTCACAAACCAATTTTCCTCACATATAGATTATGGATTGATTTTAGCCTCACATAAAACGTATATCTTTTATTACTATATTATAGTATCAGATTCATTTGAAAATCTATAGTATTTTTATTAAAATTAAAATTAAAATATTTAAATATATAATTATTACCATTTATAGGGTTCCAAGTTGACTTTTAAAATTACTCGTTCCAAAACTTGGATACCCAAAATAGTGAGACCTGCTCGGAAAAACTTCAAATTCAACGCTACATTTTGCATAAAAATATTTTGAAGCTATTGAATAAATTTAAATGCGAGCTCGTTTCCCTATAGATATTTAATTTTAAATTTTTTCTAATGTAATGAAACAATCTTTTAAATTTTAAACTATATATTTTTTTCATATATTACATAATCATCATTGCTAAAAGCAATAGTATAATTTAGATTTTCAAATATTTTGCATGAACCCTTATTGGAACCTCTTACGTATGCAACTAATTTATTTATATTGTTAATATTACTTTTTGCAAACTTTTCGCCTTGTTTTACAATCTCAGTTCCAAGACCTTGTCCTCTATAATTTTTATCTACACTATAATTAAATACAACCCTATCTTCATCCTTTGACAACTTAATTTGACCTATACTTACACTATCTTTTTCTACAATAAAACTGTATACATTTTCATTTTCTAATTCCTTATTAAACCTATCGGTAAAATCTTCAATAGACACTACATCTGTATATCTAGCATTTTTTCTAACTTCCATATCGTTAATCCACCTAAATAATGTTTCGCAATCACTTAAATGTACTTTTCTTAATAACATGTTCAATCTCCAATCCTTATATAAATTTCGAATATATAACATATATTTTAACACTTTATCCTGCTAATATAAAACCTCCTTTTATAAGATTTTTTTAGATTCTTATAAAAGGAGGTCATATACTACCTTCTGCGCTTTTTACCTCTACAAGTTCTTTTATTGATTTTCAATTCTGAACTTCTATCTTTATATTGAGTATGGAATAAAAGTCTTGCTCTTTCTTCATCAGGATTACCTATATAATTATCATACATTTCTTTGACTTCTTTATTTTCTACCGATACTTTCTTTTGAGACTTTTCATCTATATTTCTTAAGACATTTTTTCTCAAGTCTATATAATTCTTTGTTAATTTTTCTTGAGTTCCTTTATCATAAACATTAATTTTCGGCGCACTAGTTCTACAAAGTTTGCTACATAGTGTACATCCTACACACTGCATTTGTGAAACCTCTGCATATCCGTTTTTGTTAAAACTTATAGCTCCAACAGGACAATTATCTATACATGTACCACATGCTATACATTTTTCCTCAATTATTTCAGACTTCCTTATAACTCTTGGAGTACCACCACCATTAATACAACCACCTGGGCAAGACATAACCTCAACAAAAGTGTACTCTTTCCATTTATCATCTTTTAAAAATACTTCAACATCACTTAATCCACTTATTACTGCCACCTTCATAAGTTGACTACCTATTATTACTTCTGCTTCCTTAGAATTTTTTGTTCCATCTATTTTTGAATATTGTATTTTTTCTATTTTAGAAATATCATCATTTAAATAATATGCAACCGTTCTAAGGGTAGCCTCCATAACACCAGATGATAAGCCAAAAATTACTCCTGCACCTGTGTATTCTCCTAGCATACTATCTGATGGTTCCGATGGAAGTGCAGTTATATCTATTCCCTTTGATCGTAAAAGTTCTCCGTATTCTCTTACAGTAAGTACTGTATCTATATCCTTGTATCCTTCACGTCCCATCTCATCTCTTTCTGCTTCATATTTTTTTGAAGTACAAGGTTTTATTGACACCACATATATATTCTCTGGTAATATTTTAAATTTATTTGCAAAATAAGTTTTTATGCTTGCTCCCATTATCTGTTGAGGTGACTTACATGTAGATAAATTATTGATTAGTTCCGGCCTAAAAATCTCTACATATCTTACCCAAGAAGAACAACAGGATGTAAACATAGGTAAATTTTCTTTACGAGATAATCTTTTTATAAGTTCTGTTCCCTCTTCTATTACAGTAACATCTGCTCCAAAATCTGTATCAAAAACCTTTTCAAATCCCAATTTTCTTGCAGATGCTTGAACTTTTCCTTCTACATTACTTCCTATTGGAAGATTAAACTCTTCCCCTAAAGTTGCCTTTAAAGCTGGTGCGGCAAATGCTACCATGTATTTTCCATTACCTAATTCTTTCTCAACTTTTTCAATATCATTTCTTGCAGTAATAGCAGTGGTTGGACATATAAGAGTACATTGCCCACAATAAATACACCCTGTTTCCTCAAAAGTTCCCATCTTTGGTACAACTGTGCTTTTTCCCTCCTGTGTAGATTTTAATACAGATATACCAGTTATATCTGTGCAGTTTATAGCACAAGCAGTACACCCTATACATTTTTTCTTGTTGATATCTATAAGATTTTCTTTATTAACTACTTGTCTTTTTTTAGATTTTCCCATATCCTTCTCCTATTTATTACTATATTAATATATTTAATATGGTTTTTATAAAATTATTCCTAAATTCAACATTTTTTAAGTTCTTAATATAATAATATATATAAGTTTTTAGGTGATATTATGAAAAAACTGATACGTTATCTAATTTATAAAACTAAAATTAGATATACAACCAATAAGTCTATAGCTTTAAACCATTTTAGAACTGATAGTAATTATATTGATAAAGCTACAAACTTTCTTAATAATAATAACTTTTTTAGTAGTTCAAAATATTTTATATGGGTAGATACAAAAAATTTTAAGGTAAATATATTTGAGGGTTACAATAAAAATTGGAAACTTATAAAAAGCTATTTATGCACTATAGGTAAACCCTCTACCCCAACACCTAAAGGAGATTTTAAAGTAGGTATTAAAGGTTTATATTTTGGCGTAGAAAAGGGATATAAATGCTGGTATTATACTCAAATAATAGACGATTATCTTTTCCATTCTATAATTTATAACCTTAATGGTACAGTAAGAGATGGTAGATTAGGCATGGCTTTATCTAATGGATGTGTACGGCTACAACTTGAGAATGCAAAATGGATATGGGATAACATCCCAAAAGGTACTTCTATACACATAAACTAAATATAAAATAAATTAAGGTGTAAAGTAATAATCATATTACTTTACACCTTTGAACTGTTCCTTTATTAAAACCATTCTGAGATGATCCTTCCAAATTCCATTAACCTCTAAGAACTTATGAGCAACGCCTTCATTCATAAACCCTAATTTATATAAAACCTTTAAGGACTCCTTATTATTTTCTTGAACATATCCTTCTAACCTATGTAGATTATACTCACTAAACATTATTTCAATACCCTTTTGCATAGCCTCTGTAATATAACCTTTGTTAATTTCATCTTTATCACACTTATATCCTATATGACAAGATAAAAATGCAAAAGGTACTATATTATAAAAAGTTATTTGGCCTATTATTTTATCCAAATTATCTTTTTTAAAAAGCCACAATCTTAGCATAGAATTACTTTCACTAAACTTTCTGTCCATTTTCAATTGACTTTTTTGATAAGATAAAGTATAAAAAACATCATGTCTTTTAGTCTCATATTTTGGGAAAAATTCTTTATTCCTTATATTATAATCTAAAACTATTTCCCCATTTAACTCATCTAATTCTTTCAAAATTAATCTATCTGTATAATAAATCTTTCCCATCTAACACTACTCCTTTGTAAATGTATGTCTAACATTGAACTCTTAAATTGTGCCTTTATAAAGCGAAAGAATCATATAAGTAGATAGTGGTTTGTGCATAGTTTGAGATTTTTAATTTGATTTTTTTCCAAACTTTTCGCTTTCCACTATCTACTTTTTTAAATTATAATTTTATTATTGGGCCTTAACAGCTTCATAACATTCATCTATTCCTTTTAGATAGTTATGAAAACTATCTATTACTTCTATATCCGGAAGAACTCCACCATCACTTTCTACTCCTAAATCATAATACTGTGTAGAATAATCCACCTCTATATCTGTATTAGGCAAATTGAACCAACCTAAATTTCCATAACATTTTGCATTACCACCAGTTTCTTCACCAACTAATTTTGCATTCAGTTGAAATTTTAAATCTGTTGCAGCCATACATCCTGATGAGAAAGTTTCTTTTCCAATTAAAGCAAATATTTTTTTATCTTTAATCCTTGTATCTCTATTTAATGCAGTTATCATTCTACTCATAAATCTGCTATCACCGCCAGCATTCTTTCTTAAATCTACAACAAATTTATCGATATTTTCTTCATTAGAATTTATTTCTTTAATTAGACTTTCTAAAAAAGCATCAAAATTTGAATCTAAGCATTGATTATATTGTAAATAAAAAATTTTATCCTTTTCTACGAATTTAAACCAATATGCATCCTCTTGTCCCTCTGGTTTTTGATTTTTAACTAATTTTTGTCTCACTTCTTCAGATAGTAATTTTATTCTACTCTCCTTATCATATAAATCTTTATACAGTACTACGTTAAGATTTTTAGTTATATTCTTTCCATTATCATCTTCAAAAGTAAAATCGCATTTTTCTTCGTCTGTAATATCCAAAAATTTCAATACTGGATAATATGTTACTACAAAAAAATTCGTTGCTTTTGCCCATTGATTATTTTCATAAGAAACTAAAGTATTTATTTTTTCAAGAACTTTATTAATTGGTATACCATTTACAGCAACTAATTTTTTACCTAATATATCCTCATTACCTTTAAATGTACTAAAAACTCTAAGTTCATCACCAAACCAATATAATGATATAGGATACATTTTCATATTATCAATTTTACTTTCCAATTGATCCCAATATACATGAGTATGAGCATCTTTTAATAATGCTGTTAATTGATATAATCTCATGTAAATATCTTCATCTGTAAGTTTAGGAACATCTTTTTTTAGCTTTTCAACTTCTTTTGTCCAGTCCTTTTCTTTTATCTTATAAAAAGGATCAGGATGTTTTTGTGAAAGTTCTTTAACTAAATAGTCAATATCTTCAATCCATTGCTCATTAGTAAATTTCCTATTTTCCTTGGTAAGAGCTTCTGTTGTTTTTATACATCCTATACTAAATAAGCATAAAAAACTAAGTACTAAAGCAATTAAACGTTTATACATAGGATACCTTCTTTCCAAAATATATTATATTTTAATTATATTGGAAATTAATTTAGCAAACTTATTTTATTTGTTAATTTTTAGTAAATATTTAATGTTTGATTTTTTTATTTAATAATAAAGTAGAATTCAAGGTATTTCTTATGTTGTATATGTTAACTTTTAATTTTTCTATCAGCAAGTTTCATTCTAACTTAATGACTATATATTTATTTAAATACAGAAAGTATAATTTTTAAATAATGTATTTTACATTTAAACAAATGTAATTTTTTATACAATAGACCTTATTGTTTACAGTTTTCACTTTATTATGATAAAATATTACTTGACAATATTTTATTTATTTCTAATAAAAATACTTCTAATTTATTATAGAAAAATAAGTTTAATACTAAATTTTAGGAGGAAATTTTCACATGAATCATACAAATATAAAATTTATTGTATTCATATCAGGTATGATTGCAATTATTTCTTACTTAATAGGTGTAATCTCTAAAATCACTATCCCAGCTATATCACCTATTTCACTGGTAGTTCTTATGGCAGGTTTGATTTATTTAAAAAAACAACAATTTAAAGAAGGTAATCTAGATAGAAACTACTATCTTATTATATTGTTTATAGGTTCCATAGGAATTATATTAAATATATATACAGCTATATCTCAACTTATCATTTTTTTAAAATAAAGAATTACTTTAATATAAAAAATTAGAGGAATGAGCGGTACATCCTCTAATTTATATAACCTGCAAAGTCTTATTTTTTTAATACAACTACAGATCATTTCTTATTATAATTTTCACCATTTTAATATAATCAAATATTTATTCCGTTGAAAATTTTGAATTTTTCAACTATTTTTCCTTTTAGAAACACCTCGACCAAATAGGTTGTCTATAAAATAAAATTTATTTATTAGAAACACTTATAAATAAACTATCTAAACATTGTAACATACCATGTTTTAAAATATTGTTTTTTATAAAATTTAATAATATTATCCATATCTTTTGAAGATGAATAAAGTAAAGATCTCTCAACACCATTTTCTTTAGCAACTTCTATTAACTTGTCTAACAACGCATTTCCTATTCCTTTTCCTCTATTTTTAGCTGCTATATAGATATCTTCTATTTCAATATAAGGTTCATCATCATCAATAACCGAAATATTTTTTCCTTTATGAATGGTTCCATAAGCAAAACCTAAAATCTCATTTTTAAACTCATAAACCCAAAAATATTTACCAAGCTTTCTTTCTAACTCATCCCTCTCAATTGGAACAAAACCATAGGTTATATTTTCTTTCGCCCATAGTTGTTGTAATACTACAACAGAATCTAAATCTTCATATTTTCCTTGTCTAACGATTCCTTTTCCCATGCCATTCCCCTTCTTGACTATATTTTTTGTATCACCTATATTAAATAAGCTAACAAAATACATTTAATGTATGAATTATTTTGAATATCGTATGAATTATATTGAATTTTGTATATATAATTTTAATATAATAAATTATAACACTTTTTCAAGTTTTGTGAATTGCTTAAAATAAGAATTAATATATGCTTCATAAAATCAAAAAAAATTTAACTTTTTGTAACGTTTACTTAAAAATTTTAACTACTAATATAGGTTTTTTTGAAATATATTTACAATTATTCATTTAATTTTTATTTCATATTTGATCTAATAATTCATTGTTATGTTTACTTTCTTTTACTTTTCTTTTATAATATATAATGTAATATTTTATAATTTATGGGGTATTTTTAATGAAAAGGATAAAAAATATTTTATTTGTATTTATTATGATTTTATGCATATTTTTTATAACAACTACAATAATATATAAAGATTATATTAAAAATATAAAAGTATATAGCATATCTGGTGAAAATGCATATATTAAGTTAGATAATTGCATATTGTTTTTAAAACCTGATGAAGAAATAATAGATGGTGGTAATATAACTTATTCAAGCACTCCCATAGAAAACATATCACATTACACTTTAATCATATATACTAAAATAGATAATAATGAAAATTATTTGTTATCAACAAGTGTTTCTGTGAAAAATAATGATCATGCTATGAAAATTCCAAAAGAATTAATTGTAAATAAAGAGTTGGGAAGTTTAAAAAGTGGCACAATTATTCCAACAAATAAAAAACTAAGTGATATTAAAGATAATCTATTTTTAACATTAAAATTAACTAAAGCAAACGGTGAAAAAATAGATTTTACAGTTAAGCTAAAGGCAAAAGAAATTAAGTAATCTTTTATAATGTAAAAAAGTGTGTATTAACAAGCTTCTACTATAAAATTTTAAATTATTTTCGCATTTTGATATATAAATATTATCTACTAAAATTTCAATATCAAAACTTCCTCTATTTACTTATTACATATATTTTGTATTTCATTTAATTGATTTTCTAAATTTAAAATAACAATATCCTCATCCTCTGTATCTAATCCATTATATTCTAATGTAACTACGTATGGATTTGAATATTTTAGTACCCACTCTAATAACTTATAATCCTCCTCTTCCATAGATTGGTGAGTATCTGCAGGGAAACCAGCTTTATCATATCCAGAACCATTTACATGAATTTCTCTAACAAGTGCAAGTGGTAACTTACGAATATAATCCTTAACATCCCAGCCACGATATTTTGCAGTAATCTTTGCATGTGTTAGATCAAGTAAAAACGATACATCATTTTCTATGAATAGTTGATTAATTTGTTCTGGCATAACATATGGGTAATGATCAAACATTGTGCGATCCTTTGGTGAATCAGGTGTGTTTTCAAGCAATAATGGTACTGATATATTCTTTTTCAAAATCTGAATTTGTTTGCACATATGTTTGAATATGTCTTCATCAGTCATACCTTTATGCATATCTGAATTTTTAATTGAAAGATGGACCCCATAATGTGGTGAGTTACACTTTTTAATAAGTTGGTTTGCTAAATCAAAATTTATTTCTTCTATATTTTTCATACCAGTATGCTCAAAATATCCTAGACCATGTAATAGAATTGGCCTCATTGAACGAATTGTTGAGAACTGATTATTAAAATCCCCATATGCACCACTCTTAATATAATCTATTTTGATTCTATCTTCTTTAAGAAGAACGTGTAGAGCCTTTGACCAATTACATCCAACATACATGTTTTATCCTCCCATAATTCTTAAATAGAAATAAATTTATATTTTATTTGAACCTAAGAAAATTACTTGAATTAGCTATAATCAAAAATATCATACTGTCTTTATTTAAACTTATAATTTATATTATACAACTTTTTACAATTATATACGATCTTGCATTTTATTAGTTCAAAATAATCTTGTATTAGAATACTAATTAAAAAAGCTATTTCAAATCTGTAATGTGAAATAGCTCTTTTATACTATATACTATTTTTTATAATAATATATTTTTGCAGATTTACTAAAAATAATTTTTATTTTGAACCAAAATACATAAAAATTTTAAATTATAAATAATAGTAATATCATTATAAATATTGTAAACCCTAATACTAAAATTGACATACATCTATGATGCTTAATTGCATCTTTACTTGGTTCGAAATTAAAATTTTCAAACCTCCATTTATTATCATAAAGTATGCTTTCTCGAGGGTATACTACGTTATATATAAGTATTCCTATAATAGGTACCATGCAAAGGAAACCTATGATTAGCTCAACCAAATCCTCCCCCCCATTTATCTTAATTTTCAATATATTAGCCATATTATTATATGTTATTATGCAATATTTGGTATTACTTCTTATAATAAAGTTTATTTAAGCGATTCCGCAACTAAAACTACAAATCTTATCTTAAATTAGAATAGGAGTTGGTTTATAAGAAAATATAACCCTTTTCTTATATTGAGAATTACACTCAGACAATCCCTATTATATTTTTTATACTACTTTTATATGCTTTATTTATATAATTTATCTTTATAATAACTCTCTGACAAATATATCGCTCCTATAGGGTTATGAGCAAGAACTCTATCCTTAACTGCAAAAACAGTTACCGGTGCATCTGAATATTTTATAAATAAAGAATCATGTCCAACGCATAATCCTAAAAGTATATTTAACTCTGTCTTAGCATTATTTAAAAGAGTAGCTTGTCCTATAGGATTACACATAGGTTCATAATTTCCTGGTCTTACTTTTTCATTATCTTTAATTTTTAAAAACTCTTTAGGTATGCTTCCGTTTTTGCATACTACAGAATTAACTTCGAAACCATTATGTTTTAATATTTTGCTTAACATTTTCGCCTCATTGCTAAATCCTACACAAAATGCTATTCCAAGTTTTTTAAAATTGCATTTTTTAGCAAATTCTATTATTTCTTCAAGCCTTGTTTTTTCACAGTAACCTTCTGCTTCAACTATTGCAGAATTATATGCTAACTTAAAATTTTCTTCCTCCAAATATAATTCTTTTATTTCCTCTTGCTCAGCCTTCTCATCACATGGACAATTAGCCGGAACTTTTTCTAATTGCCCCGATTTACAATTATGTTCACTACACATAGCGCAAGTATACATTTTTTCACCTTAACCTTTCTTATTATAAATTAAATAAGTAATATCTTTATATTAATTGTCTGTCACTATTTAATTAATGACTGTCACTATAAGCATATAAGTTTTTAGTATATGAACAATTTAAATTATTAAGTTTGCTATTTTTAACAGCTTCTAAAATTTATAATTTTCATACTTTTTAACAATTTGGCTATAATCATTTTCAAATAAAGTTTTTAGTTTATCTACAATAATTTCTCTCTAATTGTTTTTTGTTTAATTTTTCCTACAGTTTAATATATATGCTGGCGGTATATTTCTGTATTCTTTATCTATATTTATATTATAAAAATATTTGTTTATATAATCTTTTAATAATAAAGTATATTGAAAAGTTATAAAGGTTCCATCTTCTTTAAGAAACTTTTTTGTGTTTTTTAGTATATTAGACGACATGTTTTTAGGTAAACTTGCAAATGGTAATCCAGATACAACATAATCAATATAGGGTATGTTATATTTTTTTAAATACTTTTCTACATTTTCAGCAGAACCATTTACTATATATAAATTACTTATATTTTTATACTTTTTTATTAGCTCTGTATAAAATTCATAATTGTATTCTATAAGTAGAATAGCAGTATCTTTTTTTCTTTTTTTAATAATTTTTTCAGTAAATACACCCGTTCCTGGACCATATTCCACTATATAATTAGCTTTATCAAAATCAATATTTTCAATCATTTTTTTAGCAAGATAGTTAGAACTTGGTATTACAGCCCCTACTGTTCTAGGTTTTGTTATATACTCTAATAAAAACATCCTTTTTTTCATAATAACTCTCCTTATTCCCCATGCTCTTCTAAATATAAAAAAACTATAACAAATTTCAATCTTTATATTATTCTATAATTTTATCATAATATTTTATTATAAGTCAGTATTTTTTATTGCTGTCACTATTATATTTGTTAATTAATATTTAAATTAATACCTGTCACTAACAATGAGCTTAATTATCTTGTTTTTAATATATAAATGTTAAAAACTTTAAATTTTTTACTTTTAAAATAATCTTATAGTAGCTTGTACTTCTTTTAAGTTATTCTAATAGAGTTTTTTGATTTCCCCAAAAAAACACTAAATTATTAAGGCCTCTTTTGCTATGAACTTTTTAAATATGTTTTTATATTTACTATTATGTCGGAGAAGCTCTATTCCATAATTAGTTAATGTGCATACTCTACTTGCAGTTATCCCCCCTAACTCTTTTCCTATTTCAAGTGAGTTTATATCACATAATGATTAATAGCTCTTCAACTTCTAAYCCTATTTCTTTTGCTATAAATTGGGCTAATATATTAACTGAGCAGTTTCTTTTTAATACTTCTCTTTTATTTACATACTTTACATTTTCAAATTCCATATCTAATTTCATTTCTAGTTCTTTAAATTTATTATTTTCAATATTCATAGTATCATTAAATAATTTTACATAGTCTTTTACAGCAAAATATTTAAATTTGTTTAGTATGCTTARTATAAATTCGCTATCCACTAYTTTAAATTCATCYATACCTCCTGTATATGATTTTATACTTGAAAATCTATAAGTTTCYGGAGTATTTCTATAACCTATAATRTCTTTTGGATTTCTATGAATATATAATGATGCTGCTATTAGATATCCATCATTTTCTATTATGGTACTTTCAAATCTTTCTTTGTATAATGTTCCATTTGATCTTTTTTTCTTATTATAATAAAATGTATATCTCTCTTTTAT